>NZ_JBXBCF010000100.1:0-40081 GCF_056784235.1 Kovacikia sp. CALU 1929 | reverse complement strand
GTTGTCAGCCCCTCCAACTCTTCTCGTTCTTCAGCACTCAGAGAGACGATGTATTTCTTTTTTGCCATGAATCTCAAGTAAACGCGATGGCTTAAATTATCATCGAATTACCCCTCAAATCAAAGCTGACAGACTACTAGTGTAACCAGAGCAATTGCTTAGAGTAGGATTGTACCGTTTAAGCAAGGATCTAAACCAGACGGGTAGGACTGTATCGGTTATTATAGAGAATCTCCATTTTCTCAAAATCGACCTATGCTGAGAGAAGATCTTAAAAAAGAATTAGACAAGCTAAATGATGAGCAACTTAAAAAAATTGCTGATTTCATAGCCTTCATTGAGTTTCAGTCTAGACAGGTCGCATTGTCTGTTCCATTTTGGCAAAGAGCAACACCATCTGACAGGGCTAGAGAATTCCGTGAATGGGTTTTACAACTACCCAAAGGTAGTCCGAGTCTACGAGACGAAGCCTTTAGCCGCGATAGTATTTACGAATAATGACGAGATATTTGCTTGACACTAATGTTGTTATGCGATTCTGCAATTCTTCCGATGTGCAGCATGAGCTTGCAACAGATGCAATCTCTCATTTACTCATGCAATCAGACGAATGTTTACTTGTGATGCAAGTAATTATTGAGTTTTGGGTTGTTGCCACAAGACCAACTCAAGTCAATGGCTTGGGCTGGACTGTAGAGCAAACTAGAAGTACGATAGATCAACTTCTTGATCGTTTTCCATTCTTGGAGGAATCTCCGCAGATTTTTCAAAATTGGTTGAATTTAGTCACAACTAACAGAGTGATGGGCAAACGAACTCATGATGCTCGTATCATTGCAGTCATGCTTGCAAATGGAGTTACACATCTTTTGACCTTCATCCAAGTGATTTTGCAGGTATATCGGGTATTACAGTGACTCATCCACAAGACTTGACTCCGTTTGAAGCTGATGAGTCATAGAGTTGGCGATCGCTGCATAACAAATCGATGGAGCCGACCGCCGAGAGGTTATCTGTGAGAATTAGAAGTTATCTGCGGCGGCTCACCTCAATCGTTATGTAGCTGAGGTTATCTCTACAAACAGCAGCCTTAAGGAAATCAAGTTGTTCACGTATAGTAATGTGAAATGTTTAGGAATATTTGGCTAGAATCTTAGCTACTAAAGAGCATGAGTGAAGATTACACACACCTTTGCTCCAAAAAGAGGCAAGATTTGGACTTTTGCCAGTGTTGAGGTCTTGCCAAAAGGCTTCAGCTACTGCCTTAAACAGGATTTGAAGCGGTCGAACTCTTGTTTGGACTGATTCTAGCGAGTCTAATCAGTCTAACCGCGCCATTTTGAGTGATTAGGTGGATTCAGATTGAGATAACGCCATGTATAGGGGAGAGAGGCTGAAATGGGTCTGCATAACTGCCCAAAGTGGAATCTTATGCGGCTTGAAATCTGCACAACTACCCGAAATGGAATCTTATGCAGCTCCAAGTTTGCATAACTACCGGAATTGGGGGTGTGCAGCGATCGCTGAAGTCAACCGTTTAAGCAGTATGCATCGCTAAACAAATGAGTTGTCATAACCTGCGCCATCGCTTTGCCTTAATGGTAAGAATTGCGATGAGGTCATCGTAAAATTCTAGGATTCCAGAACAGCGGTGCATTTAATTTCAACAATCAAGCCAGGAGTCGATAACGTTGTCACCCCTACCCCCGTCCAGGTGGGATACAGATTTGTAAAATAGCGATCTTTCACCTGGATAAACAACGGCAGATAAGGAATCGTAAAGGGTTGCTGATCAGAGGCTGTATATAAATCTGGATTGGTTACATGGTAGGTGACCATCTCAACCACATGGTCAAACGTTGCTCCAGCCGCATGAAGCACTTTTTTGACATTTTCAAACGTTTGGACAAATTGTGCCTCTGGTTCCGTCACAATTTGCATAGTTTCATCACGACCTACCTGTCCAGCAATATACAAAGTGTTACCAATTTTAATTCCAGGGCAATAATGATACTTTGCATATAGGATTTCCATTCCTTTTGGAATAATCACTTCACGAGTTGCCATGATAAACTCCTAGTCAATTCAACACCCCATTGCCCATTGGATGCGCTGCAATGCAGTCTGTAACCTACAAAAAGCTCTTTGCCAAACAGTTTAGCTCAGATTTTCAGTCCGCGATCGCGATTGAAGAACTGCCAATTCCCACCCCAAATTCTGGCGAGATCCTGATTCGCAACAAATTTGCGGGCATTAATGCTGGATTTGACACCTTGCTTTGTCAGGGAACCATTCCCTACGTCAAGCTCACTCCCCCGTTTGACCTGGGTGTCGAAGCCGTGGGTGAAGTGGTGGCGATCGGTGACGCTGTAGAGGAGTTTAAGGTTGGAGATGCCGTTGCAACCACGGTGCGAGGAGGGGGCTATCGGGAGTATCAGGTCATTTCCACCAGTCTTGCCTTCAAAATTTCTGAGCCAATCCCAGAGATTCTGACCTTAATGCCTACCGGAATATCGGCTCTCGTTGCGCTGGAGCAGGCTGGCGAGATGCAAAGTCAAGAAACTGTATTGGTGACGGCAGCCGCAGGTGGAACCGGGCATATTGCGGTGCAGTTAGCCAAACTGGCAGGCAATCATGTGATTGGTACTTGTGGTTCAGATACCAAAGCGCAACTTCTGCAAAAGCTGGGGTGCGATCGCATCATCCACTATCACCAGGAAGACCTGAACGCTGTTTTGTCACAGGAGTATCCTAACGGCGTGAATCTTGTCTTTGACTGTGTCGGTGGCACCGTGTTTGATACTTGCCTTGAGCATTTAGCCGTGCGAGGACGGTTAGTGAGTGTTGGGTTTATTTCAGAATATGCCAGAGTACCGCAGATTGTGCCCCAGCCACGGATTTATCACAAGCTGTTTTGGAAAGCGGCTTCCGTTCGAGCCTTTCTTATGCCCCATTATGCAGAGCATATGGTTGCTGCCCGCGATCGCCTGCTCGACTGGTTCTACACGGGCAAAATTTGCGTTTCTATTAATCCAACCCCATTCCAGGGAATCGAATCCATTCCGACCGCAGTTCAATACCTCCTCAGTGGCAAGAATGTGGGTAAGGTCGTGGTTCAGTTTTATCGCTAGTCTCTATCGTAGTCTTTCACAGGTTTGGGGAACAGGCTCCGAACTCCGCCCTGGTTGAACAAGGGTTGCCAAACTTATGTCGCAGCTTCCTGGTGGTCTGTCAAATTTAATTTAACAGGTAGCGAATACACAGAAAGTTAATGATGGCTAAATTTTGATGGATCTACGATCCATCAAAATTTTCCTGGCGGAACACTAGTGGTCTGTCAAGAATTATTTGGAATATCAGGAATGTACTCAACCCTTCAATCCCAGTTTTGGTCTATGTTTAAATATATTTTTGGGAGGGGGGTTGAGTATTTTTCAACATAGGAACAAGTATTTATCAGGATGGGGGGCTTGTGTTTTTGCACTCAGCGAAAAGCCCGATAGGATAAGGTTTGGAGCAGGTTTAATCTATTTCATTTAGAGTTTCTTCCAGTACTCAAACCTATACAAATTGCAGATTTAAGCGCTAATCAGTTTTTTCAAAAGATATTTCTGTATCTAAATCAGCATTCTTACAAATTGTTTTGCAGCTTGGTATACTTTTCGGAATTTTTAAGATTTGGTTTGAACAACTATTGGTAGTATACGTAACAGAATATAGTGCGATCGCTTTCACGAGTCCATAAAACAGTCCATCACTAAAAACATCTACTGGGACTCATCCAATCTGGAAGAAAGAATCGCTTCATAGCTAGAACAGAGTCCAGTAAATAGCCCGGAGAATAGGCGCTTGAGTACAGGATGCTACTGATGGGACATCCTGGGGAAAAATGCCTGAAGCCCCTGGTAAAGATGGGCTTGGGCTTGAGTGTAGAATTGCAAGCCCCCTTTGTTATCAATACCAGTACCCTGCCCTCAAAATGCCAGTGCCCTGCCCTCAAACGATCTTCAAGACCTGAAGGCTACGGCATTTTAGAGGTTGAGTACATAGCTAATAATCCTAATAAATTCAATTTGCACCCATGAACAACGGTGGGGAAGACGGCATCTGGTATACAGAAGACACAACAGCCATCAACCCCGCACAAGTCATGCTACAGACCTGCGATCGCCCTCCAATCCAGCCAGCAACCCCTTCAGCAGTTCCCCTATCCCTGACGGCTCAGTTGCGATCTGCGCTTCAGCAATTCCTGTTCAACTGGGTTCAGACAATTCCCCTGCTTGAAGATCTCCGAATGATTTGGGAACGCGATCCAGCCGCTCATAACTGGCTTGAGGTGATTTGTTGCTACCCTGGGTTCCATGCCCTGATCTGCCACCGTTTCGCCCACTGGCTGCACCACCAGAAAGTCCCTGTGCTGCCCCGTTTGGTTTCCCATTTAGCCAGATTTTTAACCGGAATTGAAATTCATCCGGGAGCTGTTTTAGGAAAAGGAATTGTGATTGACCACGGCATGGGAGTCGTGGTTGGCGAAACGGCGATTGTGGGCGATTACGCCCTGATTTACCAGGGAGTGACCCTCGGCGGCACTGGTAAGGAAAGTGGTAAACGCCATCCAACGGTCGGAAATCATGTGGTGATTGGGGCAGGTGCAAAGGTACTCGGCAACATTCACATTGGAGACTATGCCCGTGTTGGAGCCGGTTCCATTGTGTTGCGAGATGTCCCTGCCCACTGCACAGCCGTTGGTGTACCAGGGCGTAACCTCTGTCGTCAAGATGTCCAGGACTGCCCGCTTGACCATAGTCAGACTCCCGATCCAGAAGCGATCGCCATTCGGGCACTGGTTGATCGGATCGAACAACTCGAACAGCAACTACAAACCTTACAACTGCAAACCCTAGCTTCTTTTCGGGACTCAAACAATGCACACATCTCTTAGCCCCAATGTTCGACTAGAACAAGCGGTCGTGGTTCCACGCTGCGATCGCTGGCGCATCTGCTATCGTCTGCAAGAATTAACGATTTCCTGTTCCTGTCCCTCCGATGGTTCACTTCGAGTTGAAATTCATCATGGGAACGAGTTGATTTTAATTCGCAGCGTCATTCAGCAGTTCTCAGCACCACGTCAAGAACTTGTGAACTGGCTGGAGCGATGCTGGCTGACCACAGTGACGTGTAAAGAGAACCATTGAGTCTCTATGGATGACTCAATCAAAGTTCTCACCATGATGAATTAACTAAAGGAGAATCAAATGGTACAACTACAGGTAACGATTCAGGAACTTGGTCAAGTGGGGAACAACCCCATCGGTTTAGGTCAGGAAATTACGGTCCCGGTTTGTGAAGGTCTAAATCTGGTCTATGCCAGTTTTCAAGCTCTTTACTTGCAATACCAGAAACACCATTTTGTAGTGGAAGGGTCAGAGTTTTATTCCCTGCATGAATTTTTCCAGGAAGGCTATGAGGCGGTCAAAGGCCATGCCCATGACCTGGCAGAACGCCTGAACGGATTGGGGGGGGTGCCTGCAAGTAGCTTTGCCAAACTGGCAGAACTCTGCTGCTTTCCACCGGAACCAGATGGAATATTCAATTCCCGTCAAATGGTGGAACATGACCTGGAAGCAGAACAAGCCGTGATTGATTTGATTCGACGGCAGGCATCGCAGGCAGAGAGCATTGGCGATCGCGCCACCCGCTATCTCTATGAGCAAATTCTGCTAAAAACAGAAGATCGCGCATTTCATCTCGCTCACTTCTTAGCAGCAGACAGTTTGACCTCTGCTTTTGTCTCAGCGGCTGATAGTTAGGCTGTGACGGGTATTTAACCCACGACATAGCCAGCGCAAAAGCTTACTTACATCAACGGAAGAGTCCTATGTTCACTATCTTCGCTCTAATTAGTTTCCTTCTTGCTTACACCTTGATCTACGATTACACTTTGAGCAAGATGTTCCAAAGTCCTGAAAAAACATTGCCTCACGCGCCTAAGGTAAAGCCTGCTAACCCCATCGGGTAAGAATGTTGGCGTTGCTGATTTTGGGTATGAAGTGAGAGTTGTATGAATTGAAACTTCGTTCCAATTCATACGGTTATTCAGCACCACCGAGTGTTTCCCAACGGGACCAACCATGATTCGGGGTACCGGGGATCGGGTGTAGCCAAGCGAATTGACAGAAAATACCGACGTAGGATGGGCATAGGATGCTTTGCCCATCCGCCACTGATCCTCAAGATGGGCACGGGGAAATCCTTTGCCCATCCTACGTGATAGGTATACAACCAGGACGGAATGATGAATTACCCTACAACAAGCCAACCAGTTCAAATCAACGACACCACCCTCCGAGATGGCGAACAGGCAGCCAGTGTTGCTTTTACGGTTCAGGAAAAAGTGGCGATCGCCCAATTTTTAGATTCCATTGGGGTGCAGGAATTAGAAGTTGGGATTCCAGCAATGGGGCAACAGGAAGCTGAGGCAATTCGGGCGATCGTTGATTTGGGTTTAAATGCCAACTTGCTTGGCTGGAACCGTGCCAATATATCTGATATTAAAGCTTCCGTTAACTGTGGACTCAAGCGAGTTCATATTTCCATTCCGGTTTCTAACATTCAAATTGCAGCTAAATTTCATGGGCAATGGCGGGTCATGCTAGATCGGTTGCGAGACGTGATCAACGCTGCTCTGGACTATGGCTTGTCCGTCGCTGTAGGTGGGGAAGATTCCTCCAGGGCAGATCCCACGTTTTTACTGGATGTCGCCTACCTTGCCCAGAGTTTAGGAGCCTTTCGATTCCGTTTTTGTGATACCGTTGGCATCCTCGATCCCTTAACCACCTTCCGGCAAGTGCAGCAACTGGTTCAATCCCTGGCAATTCCTGTAGAAATGCACACTCATAATGATTTGGGACTGGCAACTGCCAATGCCCTGGCAGGAATTCAAGCCGGAGCTTTATCAGTTAACACAACCGTGAATGGTCTGGGTGAACGGGCAGGCAATGCTGCCCTGGAAGAAGTCGTGATGGCACTCAAACGGATTTATGGCATCCAATTAGGAATCGATACAAAACGGTTACTAGAACTGTCCCGGCTTGTGGCAAAGGCTTCCAATTGCCCAGTTCCCCCGTGGAAAGCAGTCGTCGGTGAAAATACCTTTGTCCATGAATCAGGCATTCACGCGCATGGTGTCCTGCAAAACCCGGTCACCTATCAGCCCTTTGACCCGGCAGAGGTTGGTTGGGAACACCGTTTTGTGGTGGGCAAACATTCTGGTCGTCATGGGCTTCAGGAGGTATTGCAACGCAATGGGATCATCCTTAACTCGGATGAAACCCAGGCAGTGTTACAAGCTGTCCGCGATCGCTCTGTACAGGTAAAACGCAGTCTGACTACCGATGAGCTTTTAAGTTTAGTTGTGCCAGTAAAGGATACTGTCTATGCAGCCCGATGAACTAGAATTAAATTTACCGCCCTACTTTGAAATTGGACAAAAAGTACAAACGCGGAAATTGATCCGTAATGATGGAACCTTTCCTGGGCAGGACATTGGCGCAACCTTAGCCAAGAAAGGGGAAGTTGGTTATGTGATCAGTATTGGCACCTTTTTACAGTCGTCCTATATCTATGCCGTTCATTTTCTGGGAACAGGATTTGTTGTCGGTTGTCGTCGAAAAGAATTGGAACTAGTTGACGCAAGCCATTAATCATTAAGTTGAGATTGAACATGAAAGTGATGCTACGCCGTAACTCATCTGGTGCTCTCCTGGTCTATGTTGCTAAAAAAGATCTGGAAGAGGAAGTAATTTCGGAATCTGAGACCAATGAAGGCAAAGTTTTTACGCTGTCAAATGGCTGGGAACTCATTGCCCCTGGCTTAATTGACCCGCTGGCTCTGCCCCAAACGGTTGAAATGAAACGAATCGCTTAGATCTTAGATTACATACACACATAATAAAAACTTACCCAGAGAACCTCAGGCGATCGGATAGATTTTGTACTCGGTTGAATGCTACTACTGTTCCGTCAGGAAAATTTTGACGGGTCGTAGACCCTCAAAATTTAGCCATCATTAACTTCTTGGTATTCGCTATCTGTCAAATTAAATTTGACAGAGCACTAGTACAGCAAAATAAAAGTGTTTTACAAGGGGTTCCACCCCTTCTGGGGGGCGAAGCCCCCAAACCCCCATGTTGCAAAATTTAGTGTTTGCAACCCTAGTGGTCTGACGTTTAGGAGGCAGACGGAGACAGTTGTGAGCACAAAACCAAACCTGATTTTTGTTAATCACCAAAACTATTACCTCAGGTAGAAGAAATACGTCCGTCGAAGGACGGATAATTCAGCCTGTATGCCGTAGTTAAAGAGTGGTTGATTTGACAACCATTTTCTGTGAGGTTCCAGGTTTCTCGACTATAGTCTATCCATTTCATAAGCCTGCTCAGTCCATCCAGTCTGCCCAATTCATGTACACGCTCTCTAAAAATCTCTCTCTCAAACCCATATCTGGGATCAAACAACCACAAATCAGGTATATTTGGGTTTTTACGCCTGACTTAGCTGGGTAGAAGAGAGTGGGTATGGTGAGTCAGCAACCTACTGTAGAGCAGCTTTTTGCCGGTAATAGCGAGATGGCAAGATTGATGCGATCGCATGACTGGTCGCAAACTTCGCTAGGTGCCCCAGAGCAATGGTCGCAGAGCTTAAAAACGGCTGTGCGAATTATGCTGACTTCCCGGCAACCCATGTTTGTCTGGTGGGGTGAAGAATTGATCAACCTCTACAATGATGCCTACAGGGCGATTGTGGGGGGGAAACATCCCCAGGCACTAGGGCAACCTGCCTCTGTGGTGTGGCAGGAAATTTGGGATCAGGTTGAACCCCGCGCAGAATCTGCCCTGCTAAACAACGAAGGGACTTACGATGAAGCGCTGTTGCTAATCATGGAGCGTAACGGCTACCCAGAGGAAACCTATTACACCTTTTCCTATAGCCCGATCCCTGATGACGAGGGTGGTACCAGTGGCATTATCTGCGCCAACACGGACGATACCCAACGCATTATTGGTGAACGTCAGTTAGCCTTGCTACGAGAACTGGCAGCCAGAACCGCAGATGCTCGAACCTTTGAAGAAGCCTGTACGTTGAGCGCAAGTTGCCTGGAAACCAACCTTTATGATCTGCCTTTTGCCATAATTTATCTGGTCGAACCTGACCAGCAACACGTTGTTTTAGCGGGAACCAGTGGAATTGATCGCAACCATCCAGCCATTCCTGAAGTTGCCAAGCTGGATGGAGGTTCAGGCTGGTCCTTTACCGAAGTCATTCAAACCCAGAAGCCAGTGTTAATCTCGGATCTGGTTCCCCAGTTTGGTGAGTTGCCAAGGGGAGCCTGGGATCGTTTACCAGAGCAGGCGATCGTAGTTCCCATCGCCCCCTCTGGTCAAACAGGTCGGGCAGGGATTTTGGTTGCCGGATTAAATCCATTCAGGCTTTTCGATGATAACTACCGGAGTTTCATCGATCTGGTTGCAGGGCAAATCGCAGCCAGTGTTGCCAATGCAAACGCCTATGAAAAAGAACGCAAACGTGCCGAAACCTTAACCGAACTCGATCGCGCTAAAACTGTCTTTTTTAGCAACATCAGCCATGAGTTTCGCACACCCTTAACGCTGATGCTGAGTCCATTAGAGGAACTGTCAAATACCCTGGAAGAACGCCTCAGCGGAGATGAACGAGAACAATTTCAGATGGTGCAGCGGAATGGCTTGCGCTTACAAAAGTTGGTCAATACCTTGCTTGATTTCTCCCGACTTGAAGCAGGTCGTGTGCAGGCATCCTACCAACCGACGAATTTAGCCGGGTATACAGCGGAACTTGCCAGCGTGTTTCGATCGCTGATTGAGCGGGCTGGTATGAGTCTGATTATAGACTGTTCCACCCTACCGGAACCTGTGTACATTGACCACGAAATGTGGGAAAAGATTGTACTTAATCTGATTTCTAATGCATTTAAGTTTACATTTGCAGGAAGTATTACGGTTCGATTGCGATCGCTTGGTAAACTTGTTGAATTCAGTGTGACGGATACAGGTGTTGGCATTCCCGAAGCAGAATTGCCTCGATTATTTGAACGATTTCATCGGGTGGAAGGAACGCGATCGCGCACCTATGAGGGTTCTGGCATTGGACTCGCTCTGGTACAGGAACTCGTGAAGCTACACGGTGGCACCATTCGAGTGACGAGTCAGCTAGAGCAAGGAACCACCTTTGCGATCGCCTTACCCCTTGGCTCAGATCATTTACCCCAGGATCGAATTGAAGCAACTCGTTCGCTCACATCCACAGCATTAGGATCTGACCCCTATGTGATTGAAGCGTCCCGCTGGTTGCCAGAAGCAGGGAACGGGGAATGGGGAGCGGAGAATGGAAACATAATATCTTCATCCCCTATTCCCTATTCCACACACCCTACTCCCGGCACTGCTCGCATTCTTCTGGTGGATGACAACGCTGACATGCGGGACTATCTCCAGCGGACATTGAACCAGTATTGGGAGGTAGAGGTTGCCAGTAATGGTTTAGAAGCATTGGAATCCACTGCCCAGCGCCTTCCTGACCTGGTGTTGAGTGATGTCATGATGCCGGAGTTGGACGGCTTCGGGCTGCTCCATGCACTTCGTACCAATTCCCGAACCAGAGAAATCTCGATCATTCTGCTATCAGCCCGTGCGGGTGAAGAGTCACGCATTGAGGGACTGGCAGCCGGAGCGGATGATTACCTGACCAAACCCTTTTCGGTTCGGGAATTACTGGCACGGGTGAAAGCAAATTTGAAGTTGACACAACTGCGGCGAGAGGCAGCGCAACGAGAACAGGCACTTCGACTGGAAGCAGAAACTGCCAGACAAACGGTTGAATCCATCCTGACAAGCATCCGGGATGGGTTTTACACTCTCGATCGCGACTGGCGTTACACCTATGCCAACGATCGCTTTTGCGAAATGGTTGGGATGGAGCGAGAAGCCCTTTGGGGTCAGTGTGTTTGGGAGTTGTTTGCGGATGCAGTCGGCACGGATGTTTACGTGCAATTCCAGCAAGCAGTTAATCAGCAAACTCCCCTCCAGTTTGAGTACCTCTACGCCACCTGGAATCGCTGGTATGAATACCGGATCTATCCATCGTCTACGGGGTTAACGGCATTTATTATTGAAATTACCGATCGAAAACAGACCGACATCGCCCTGCAAGCAGCCACCCTGGAGACCCAACAGCGGGCACACGAAGCAGAAAAAGCCCAGCGGATGTTGCACCTGCTGCTAGAAAATGTGCCAGAGGGTATTTCCATTGCTGGGGGACCACCTGACTTTCCCATCATTGCCCATAGCAAACTGGCGCAGGAATGGCTGGGTAAATCCGGTGAATCCCTGATTAAGATGCCCTCAGAGATTCAGATGCCCAATGACTATCAGGTTCCCTCTTACGAACTGTTTTTGCCAGATGGGGTTACCCGCCCGACCCTAGAGCAAATGCCCATGTATCGTGCCACCCGCCACGGCGCAACGGTTTCTAACGAAGAATGGGTGATTGAACGTCCCGATGGGATCCGCCTGACGGTACTCGTCCACGTTGCACCCATCAGGAATTCCCAAGAACAGATCATTGGTGCAATCAATTGCTGGCGCGATATTACTGAACGCAAACGGTTTGAGGAAACCCTGCGTCAACTGGTAGAATGCGCCAAACTTAAAGGCGCGGAGTTTTTCGCAGACCTGGTGCGGGTGCTGGCTGAAGCACTCCAGGTCAGATATGCCTTTGTCAGCGAAGTTGAGCCTAAAAACCGGAAGTACGCCAAGACCCTGGCTATGTGGGGTGACAGCGACTGGAGTGAAACCTGTGAGTATGAGTTGGTGGGCACACCCTGTCAGGAAGTGGCAGATCAAGGGCTGTGTTTTTACCGGGACCAGGTCGCCACAATGTTTCCCCAGGATCCACTTTTGGCTCAAATGGGGGTCAATAGCTACCTGGGGATACCCCTACGGGCATTGGATGGCTCGATCCTGGGAATGCTGGCAGTGATGCACGATCGCCCAATCGATGAACGGCTGCAACCGGAAACCCTGATCCAGCTTTTTGCGGGGCAGGCAGCGGCGGAGATTGAACGCCAGCAGGCAGAAGCAGCCCTGCGAGAAAGCATGGCAATTCTAAACGCGGTGAACCAGGCAACCCCCACCCTGATCTATGTCAAAGACCAGCAGGGACGGTTATTAATGGCAAATCCAGCCACTCTGCGAGTCATCGGTCAGCCAGAAAGCAGCGTGATTGGCAAAACAGAGCGTGACTATCTGCGTTGGGAGGATGCAGAACCCATTATCGAGAACGATCACCGCGTCATGACAACCGGGCAGGTAGAAGTGTTTGAAGAAATTATCAGGCTGCCAGAAGGGACACAGACGTTTCTTTCAACCAAGTCCCCCTACCGGGATGACCAGGGCAATATTATTGGTCTGATTGGCATCTCAACCGATATCACCGATCGCAAACAAGCCGAACTTGAACGTGAACACCTGCTTGCCCGGGCAGAAGCCGCGCGAGAAGAGGCACAGTCCGCCAACCGGATTAAGGATGAATTTCTGGCAGTTCTATCCCACGAACTGCGATCGCCACTCAACCCCATTTTGGGATGGGCAAACTTGTTGCGTAGGGGTAACCTGGATCCTGCAAAAACGGCTTATGCCCTGGAAACGATTGAGCGTAATGCCCAGTTGCAAACGCAGTTAATCGCCGATTTACTCGATGTCTCTCGCATTCTCCAGGGCAAGATGAGCTTGCATATTGCTCCCACCAACCTGGCAACCACGATTGAAGCAGCGATGGAAACCGTTCGGTTAGCCGCAGAATCCAAGGGAATCGATTTGAGATTTGAAATAGCTGGGATGGGCGATCAAAAACATCGCCTCCCCTCCTCACCCCAACCTCCTTCCCCCCCACCCCCTCTTCTCTCCAGCCCCATCCAGGTCATGGGCGACTCTGCCCGACTTCAGCAAATTGTCTGGAACTTGCTCACTAATGCGATCAAATTTACTCCTACCGAAGGACAGGTTGAGGTGAAGTTAGAAGCGGTAACCGATAGTCGCCCATCGGTCATGGGTGGGGTCACGGATCATGCTCCCCTTTGCCATTACGCCCAAATAACGGTCAGTGATACCGGACAAGGCATCCGTTCAGAATTTTTGCCCCACGTATTTGAGTACTTCCGCCAGGAGGATGGTAAAACAACCCGCCGGTTTGGTGGCTTGGGATTGGGTTTAGCCATTGTCCGTTACCTGGTTGAGCAACATGGGGGAACGGTTAAAGCTGAAAGTGCAGGAGAGGGATCAGGTGCAACTTTTACAGTGCGGTTGCCGCTCTTATCCGCGAACAGAGAGCCGGTGGGGAGGGAGGAACCGGAACTTTTTATGTCTCCGCTGCCGCTGCCGCTGGACGATGTTCAAATTCTGATAGTGGATGATGAAGCAGATATCCGCGATCTGGTGGCATTTGTTCTGGAACAGGCAGGAGCAACCGTGAGGCTGGCAACCTCCGCTACAGAAGCACTCAACTTAATGTCCCAATCCCTGCCAGATGTACTGCTCTGTGACATTGGCATGCCTGATACAGATGGCTATACGTTGATCAGTCAGATTAGAGCCTTACCATCAGCCCAGGGTGGGTGTGTTCGGGCGATCGCGCTGACTGCCTATGCTGGGGAAAGCGATTATCAGCAGGCAATGGCAGCGGGTTTTCAAATGCACCTGTCTAAGCCAGTAGAACCCGCCCGGTTAGTGGAGGCGATCGCGAGTCTGATGCAAGGCTCCTGATCCGGTTGTAGACTTCCGCTGATAGCAGTTGACCGATGAATTCCCGCTATTAATCACACCCATCCACAGACCGTTGTGGTTTACTCATCTACAAATCGCTGCAACTTCCTCCCAGGGTAGATGGTTACAATTGCCCCCGATGGACTAAAATACCATATAGTTATTAAACCTTTATGGTATTTTACTTGAACGATGCCAAAACCTGCCAGCCCCTTAGTCCCTATTACTGTGCTCGAAGCCGTTGCCGATTACTTCAAAATCCTCTCTGAAACCAGTCGATTGCACATTCTACAATGCCTTCGATCAGGTCCCATGAATGTGATGGAACTGGGTGAAGAAACTGGCTTGGGTCAGGCAAATCTTTCTAAGCATCTTAAAGTGATGACCCAGGCAGGAATTCTAAACCGCCAACCAAAAGGCACCAGTGCCTATTATGAGATTGCAGACCCATTGGTGTTTGAGTTTTGTGAGTTAGCCTGTGGTCAGATTGGCGATCGCCTGCGTCAACAGGCTGAAACTTTTCTACAAGCCAGCGCCCTACAGTCAAACGTGAGCAGTTCAAAACAAAGCACCCGATCGCAGAAAACCAGAGCAAAAGAGCAAACTTCTAGCTCTCGACGTTAAACTCGCAAACTAAACCGGCAAAACGACATTGAGTTTCAATACCCAAGGTATTATAATCACTTAATAATCGTCTAGCTATAAAGTGATTATGCTGATGTCGAGATTGCTCCCCACCCTTAAGATTGGTCAACATATCGCCTATTATCCCATCGTCCAGGGAGCAATGGCGGTTCGAGTATCCGGTGGCAGCTTAGCGGCAGCCGTCGCCAACGCCGGAGGCGTGGGGGTCATCTCATCCCTGGGATTAGGATTGAATTCTCCCTACCTCAGCACTCAACCCAGACGTGGCAGCTTTTTTGTCGCCAATCAACTGGCGCTGATTGATGAACTGCAAAAAGCGCGTGCCATCAGTCCCAGGGGAATTATTGGTGTCAATATTCTGGTTGCAACTAAAGACTATTCTGTATTGGTACAGACAGCGGCAGCTAATGGAGCCAATTTAATCATCACTGCCGCAGGAATGCCTCTGAGTCTCCCGGCTCATACCGCAGAATATCCAGAGGTGGCATTAGTGCCAATGGTGTGTGGATTAGAAGCGGTTCAGGCAATCTGTCAAACCTGGCAGCAAAAGTACGATCGCCTCCCGGATGCCTTTATCGTCGAAAATTCTAAAGCAGCGGGCGGGCATATCGGCACTACCTGTGAGGATTTCAGTAGCGGGATTGAGTCGTTAATTCCCGAAATTCAGCATTACCTGCAAAACCAACTAGAAGTGGATATTCCCTTGATTGCAGCGGGGGGAATCTGGGATCGAGTGGATATCGATCGCTGCTTAGCCCTGGGAGCCAGTGGAGTTCAGGTGGGTACTCGTTTCATCACAACTGAGGAGTGTGATGCCGATCGCCGCTATAAGGAATTCCATCTCAGTGCCCGGTCAGAGGATGTGGTGATCGTGCCCAGCCCAGTTGGTAAACCCGCCCGTGCGCTACGAAATGCATTTTCAGAAAAGGCGATCGCTGCAACCTCCAATCTGGAACGACGATGTATTGCTAATTGTCTAGAAACTTGCCTCTGCCGTGATCACAATAAAACCTATTGCATCCTTCAGTCCCTTGCTAACGCCGCTCGTGGTGATGTGGACAATGGCTTAGTCTTCTCTGGCGCAAACGTTGGGCGGGCAGAGCGCATCATGTCAGTCGCTGAAGTCATGGCAGAGTTAACCGGCTTGCGGGAAGCCTTTGTCGCTTAATAGCAAGGTTTTAATCATGCATGCACTTTCAATTCCAACCTGGATTATTCACATCCTGAGTGTACTGGAGTGGATGGCTGCCATTGGGCTGGTATGGAACTACGCCAATGTCAGCCAGAATCATGCCTGGAAAGGCTTAGCGATCGCAATGGTGCCTGCCTGGGTGAGTGCAATGTGTGTTTGTACCTGGCATTTCTTTGATAATGCTCCTTCTCTAGCCTGGTTAGGAATGGCGCAAGCGACAATGACCCTGATGGGTAATTTTGCCCTGATGGTGGCAGCCTGGTGGTTATGGAGACAATCATTCCGCCCTGGCTAAACCTATCTCACTTATATATAAGTCTCATCCCCATCCCCAAATCTGAGCAGGTCAGGGTTCCGCTCCCCCACCCCTAGCCAAGCTTCCAGTAGCAACCTTCAATCCAATGCTTTCAAAAGACATCTTATTTGCATTTTCTTTACTTCCCTATCTCGCTTTTCTGTGGTTTCTCACCCGTTCCAGAGAGGTTCCCCGTCTTGCATTGATTGGTTTTTACTTCACCCTGTTATTTGTAGGGGTCACCATTCCTGCTGGAATTTATACCAGAGTAGTTTATGGAGAAATGCTGGCAAATGTAGATTGGCTGCACGGGACTGCCGAATCGTTCTTAACGCTCTCAAATATTCTGATTGTTCTGGGATTCCGGCAGGCGATCGCCCATCTGCGCCACACCAAACGGACGTGATTCGGTTTTTTCAGGAATTAGGCTGTACCGAATAAATCTGCCGAGTTTGCAGCAGGTGGGATTTTGCTTCCTCACAAGTTCCTCAAATTCTTCCGGTATAACAGGACTAAGAAAACCTTTACCTTTAACGGCAATGGCTGAACGCATCTCTTTTCAAGACAAATCCTTACTGTCGCCTCCTTTAGCGGCAATGGAGAGAACCGTTGAAGCGATCTTAAATCGGTATGCAGAAGGGGAGCGCAACTTCCAGAAGGTAACCCTGCGAGAGGTCGATCTGCATAACGCTCATTTGCATGGGGTGAACTTTGATCAAGCAGATTTACGCCAAGCCAGATTGGGGCAAACAGACTTTAGCCGCGCGAGTTTCCGGGAAGCAGACTTGAGTGAGGCACTCCTGTGGGGAACCGATTTGAGTGAAGCCGATTTATCCCATGCGATTCTGCGAGAAGCAGATTTGAGTGGTGCCAATCTGAGTTATGCCAATCTATCGCGATCAAACTTGGGTAGGGCAACCTTAGGCGGTGCCAATTTAGTTCATGCCAGATTAATGAGCGCCAATTTGTTTGAAGCGGATTTGCGTCCAACATCTGATCAAGTCACCGATCTGGGACATGCTTTCCTAAGCGATGCAGATCTCTGCTATGCCAATTTGAGCGGAACCCTTTTATATCGAGCAAATCTAGATGGTGCCAGACTTTGCCGTGCCCACTTAAACCGCACGTTACAACAGGGCATGAAGCCCACCGATCTGAGTGAAGCCAGCTTGCGCAGCGTTGATTTGAGTTATGCCGATCTGACTGGGGCAATTTTACGTAAGGCAAATTTGAGCGGTGCGGATTTGACGGGTGCCGTACTAACCAATGCCGACTTGCGGGGCGCAATCATGCCAGATGGTTCCATGCACGATTGAATTGAAACGAAGTTTCAAGCATCCAGCATCCTTTTCATCCCCAGAATCAGCAACGCCAGAAATGAGGAACAATGGAAGATCTCACCGTCTTTGCTCAGTTGCAATGATGTGAACATCAATGTTTTTAAGCGATCGCAGCAATTTATGGGTCAATGATCCTCGCAGCATCAGCTTCCAACGAGAGCGTTGGCTTTCACCGATGACAATCTGAGTGATGTAGTAGTTTTTGGCAACCTCTGCGATCGCCTTTGCTTTGTCGTGGTTTGTCACTCGAATAAACTCTCCGCCAAACTCTTTACACAGTCTTTCACAGGTTTCAATATGTAAACTCTCTACTTTGGTGAGAAAGCGGTCTGGATCATCGACAAATAAACAATAGAAGGGAGCGTGCATATACCCCGCGATCCGGGCAGCCCGTCGAATCAGTTGAATCGCATTGGGATAGGTTGAAACGCAGACTAAAACCCGTTCAAGAATCGTGCAAAAGGGCGCATTTGCTTTTGTTCCATTAGATGCTTCCTCAATAGCCTCTTCTTCAATGTTGTCAGCGACTTCTCGTAATGCCAGTTCCCTTAAAGCAATCAGGTTACGCCGTTGAAAGAAGTTTTGTAGGGATTGATCCACCTTTTCAAGGGCGTAAATCTTGCCGTCTTGCAACCGCTCTTCTAGCGTCTCCGGTGTGACATCAATGACCACGACTTGATCGGCTTCTTCTACCAGGCGATCAGGAATTCGCTCGCGCACCACAACCCCTGTAATCCGGGCAACCAGGTCATTCAAGCTCTCTAGATGCTGAATATTGACTGTTGAGTACACATCAATTCCTGCTTCTAAAACGACTTCCACATCTTGATACCGTTTTTCCCGTTGAGCACCAGGCACATTGGTATGTGCCAATTCATCAATCAGAACTAGTTGCGGCTGACGAGCGAGAATTGCATCAGTATCCATTTCGGACAGAATGACACCAGAGCAGTTAATTAGCTGTCTGGGCAACATTTCTAGCCCCTCTGCCCGTTGTGCGGTCTCCTGCCGATTGTGGGTTTCCAGTAAGCCAATCACCACATCAATCCCTTCTTGACGAAGACGATGCCCCTCCTCTAGCATTCGGTAGGTTTTACCGACACCGGGAGCCATGCCAATAAAGATTTTGTGCTTACCCCGATGGGCGGGGCGGATGTAGGTACTGTCAGGCGAAGGACTTGAGGAATGATACATAGATCAACGGCTGAGAGCATCCAGAGCGAGGTTGAGCTTTAAGACATTGACCCCAGGTTCGCCAAAAATACCTAAGAAGCGACCATCCGTATTCTGGTTGATTAGATCTTCAAGTTGATTAGGTTGTAGCCCCCGTGCCGTTGCCACTCGCGAAATTTGCGCTCTAGCGGCTTCAGGTGTGATGTGCGGGTCAAGGCTGGAACCAGAGGTATAGACCAGATCGGCAGTCGGTTGAATGCCTGCCTGTTTCAATTGGGCAGTCGTTTCCTGAACTCGCTTGAGTAGATCAGGATTGGACGGAGCCAGGTTACTCGCACCCGATACGCCTGTCTTGAGAATGCCAGCCTCATCTTTGGTCGGATCAGCCGTGCTGTAGCTCGTAGTGCTGGGACGACTGTTAAAGTAGCGATCGCTGGTAAACGGTTGTCCAATCAGAGCAGACCCAATAGGCTGACCTTGAGCATTCGTCAAGATGCTGCCGTTTGCCTGGAAGGGAAAAGCAATTTGCCCAACGGCAAACATGACCAGCGGATAAATCAGGGCAGTGATCACCCAAAGTACCAGGGTCGATCGAATCGCTCTACCAGCCTCGTGTACAAAACTCATTAGAATTTCTCCGGGGCGAACATGACAAAGAATAAATAGACTGAAAGCGCCACAGTTCCCAGACCCAATAGCCCTAATGCCCAGGCTTGAGTGCGAGAGAATTCATTGCCACTGGCGGCATAAACGACAGGTGCAACGATCAAGTTGAAGCTTAGTGCCAAAAACAGATACAGCGGCAGCTTTTGCCTACGCCATTCTGACCAAATTTCTGAAACTGTCTCAAGCGTTTGAGTGGCGGCTTGAGGAGATGGGAGCGATGGTTTTAGAGCATTAAGTTTCATAGACCAAAAAGTTTTTGAAGGGTTAGGACAACGGCAAGATTAAATCGATCGCCTTAATCGCGATAAACGGGGCGATAATGCCGCCTAGACCGTAAATCAAAATGTTACGTTGCAGCAGTTGATCGGCAGTGAGGGGGCGAAACTGCACACCTCTCAGAGCCAACGGAATCAGAACAGGGATAATCAAGGCGTTGTAAATCAGGGCAGAGACGATCGCCGATTGGGCACTCTTTAAGCCCATAATGTTGAGCGCCCCAATTCCCGCCGCTGCGAAGATTGTAGGAATAATGGCAAAGTATTTGGCGATGTCATTGGCAACTGAGAAGGTGGTCAACGCGCCACGAGTGATGAGTAACTGTTTGCCGATCGTCACCAGGTCGATCAATTTAGTTGGATCAGAATCCAGATCAACCATGTTGGCAGCTTCCTTTGCCGCCTGAGTGCCAGAGTTCATGGCTACTCCAACATTGGCTTGAGCCAGAGCAGGTGCGTCATTTGTACCGTCTCCGGTCATAGCAACGAGCCTACCTTGTGCCTGTTCTGAACGAATCACATCAATTTTGTCTTCCGGGGTGGCTTCAGCAATAAAATCATCCACTCCAGCTTCCTGAGCAATCACAGAGGCGGTAATGCGGTTATCTCCAGTCAGCATAATGGTTTTGACCCCCATCCGTCGCAGTTGGTCAAACCGTTCTCGCAATCCAGGTTTGACAATATCTTTGAGGTAAATCACCCCATAGATCTCGTCACCTTGACAGGCAGCGAGAGGTGTTCCACCCAGACGCGACACTCGCTCATAAGCTTCATCCAGAGTTGAGGGAACTTGACCACCGCGTGAACGCGCAAATCCTTTAATCGCATCCACAGCCCCCTTGCGATACTCCTTACTGTCGAGGTCAGTTCCGCTCATGCGAGTGCGCGCCGAGAACTCGATCCCTTCAGCGGGTTGTCCATCCAGTTCGAATCTTGCACCGAGTTTTTGGGCTAACTGGACGATCGATCGCCCTTCCGGGGTTTCATCAAACAGGCTGGCAGCTAGACAAACATCAGCAACTTCTGCAACGGAATGACCATTGACCGGAATCAACTCATCGGCTAAACGGTTTCCCAATGTAATCGTTCCAGTTTTATCTAGAACCAGAGTATTCACATCCCCACAGGCTTCCACAGCTCTTCCAGAAGTGGCAATCACGTTGAACTGAGCGACTCGATCCATCCCAGCAATGCCGATCGCACTAAGTAACCCACCGATCGTGGTAGGAATCAGCGCTACCAGTAAGGCAATCAAAATGGCGATGCTGGTGCCAGAACGTAAACTGTTGCCTGTTGCGTTCCCCACAACACTGTCTAAAAAGCCAGCAATGTAGCCAGAAATAGCTGGGGTGGTGGCAACAACAATCAGAAATACCTGGGTCAACACGGCTAGCAATACCGTTAGCGCAATCTCATTCGGGGTTTTGCTGCGTTCGGCTCCTTCCACCAGGGCAATCATGCGATCGATGAACCCCTGCCCTGGATCAGAGGTAATTTTGATAACCAGTTCATCCGAGAGCAGGCGAGTACCCCCCGTAACAGAACTGGCAATATCGGTACCCGGTTGTTTCAAGACCGGAGCCGATTCCCCGGTGATGGCTGATTCATCCACTGAGCCAATGCCCTGGATCACCTCACCATCCGCCGGAATCATGTCTCCCGCCATCACTTTCACCTGGTCGCCCCGACGCAATTCAGTCGAACTAACCTCCTGAATCGACTGATCGGGCAATAGCTTGCGGGCGATTGTATCACTACGAGTCGATCTCAAGGCATCTGCCTGTGCCTTACCCCGCCCTTCGGCAATGGCTTCGGCAAAGTTAGCAAATAGCACTGTAAAAAACAAAATGAACGTGATAATACCGTTGAGTATTCGTTGCTGACCAATATCTGCCTGAACTGCCCCAAACAGATTGGGATTGATGGTGACAAAGAGGGTGACGATCGTACCCAGCCATACCACAAACATGACCGGATTACGCACCGCCACACGCGGATTTAGCTTAACAAATGACTCGCGAATGGCGCGTTGATACAGCCCTTTGCGATCGGCTTTTGGCGTATGTCGGCGATCGTCACGGCGACCATGAGGCACTCGAATTGAGCGAGTAGCTGTGGAGGGAGACGATTCATGTCTAGTTTTCATAAGTCCTCAGAACTCCTACCCAATTCCTTTGACAATTTGAAACGCTTCTGCAACTGGACCTAACGCCAGAGTCGGAAAGAATGTCAGTGCGCCCAGAATGAGAATCACACCAGCCGTGACCCCAATAAACAGACCCGTATCGGTACGCAGCGTTCCAGCAGTGGCGGGAACAGGTTGTTTACGGGACATACTATCTGCCAGCAGCAGCAATGCCACGATCGGAATATAGCGTCCTGCCAGGAGACTAAAGCTAGTACTTAAATTCCACCAGAGGGTGTTATCTGCCAAGCCTTCAAACCCAGACCCATTATTTGCAGCGGCAGACGCGTATTCATAAATCACCTGCGATAGCCCATGAAATCCAGGATTGCTGATGCCTGCCAGTTGTTCGGAGAATGCCAGAGTCATTGCCGCCGGAATCAGGATGGCGATCGGGTGAACCAGCAAAATTAGAAAACTCGCCAGCACCACTTCTCGTTTCTCAATCTTGCGCCCCAGAAATTCAGGGGTTCGCCCCACCATCAAGCCCGTGACAAAGACTGCCAGAATCAAGTAAGCAAACAGATAAGCCGTTCCCGTTCCCTGTCCACCAAACACAATCTGGAGGAACATATTGGACAGGGTGACAAAGCCCCCACCAGGCATAAACGAATCGTGCAAGCTATTGACTGCCCCACACATACTTGCAGTTGTAAACACAGCAAATAACGCCGACTGTGCCCAACCAAATCGGACTTCTTTCCCTTCTAGATTGGCAGCCTGATCTACCCCTAACAGCGCATTTACTGCTGGATTGCCTTGGTACTCGCCAATCGCCGCAATGACAATAAATCCAACTAGAATCGCAAACGGAATGCTGTACACCAACCAGGCTTGCTTCCGATTGTTGGCAAAGATGCCATAGGTGATGATTAGCGATGTGGGAATGGAAAGAATGGCAACCAGTTCAATGAGATTGGTGAAACCGTTAGGATTCTCAAAGGGGTGCGCCGAGTTGATCCCGAAAAAGCCGCCACCGTTCTCGCCCAACTCTTTGATAATTTCGTAGTGAGCAACCGGACCCCGAGCGATCGCCTGACTGATGGCTGGATTTTCAAGCGTCGGTACAATGGCTGGGCCTGCTAGGGTTTCGGGCATTCCTGCGGCAATAAAAATGATGGCACCGACCATACTGATGGGTAGTAGAATTCGCGTAATCGCTTGGGTTAAATCCACATAGAAGTTTCCTAACGGTCTTCCGGTTAACCCGCGAATAAAAGCGATCGCCACTGCAATCCCTGTCGCTGCCGATGTAAACATTATGAACCCCAGAGCCGCAAACTGGCTGAAATAGCTGTAGGTTGTCTCACCAGAATAGTGCTGCTGATTGGTGTTTGTAACGAAGGAAATAGCGGTATGCAGAGCCAGGTCCCAGGAAGGCGCACTTAGCCCAGTAGGGTTAATAGGCAGCACTCCCTGAAGCATGAAAATCAGGTAGATAAACACCAGCATTGCTAAGTTGCTGTATAGCACTGCCCGCGCATACTGCCACCCTGTCATTTCCTCCCGTGTTCGCAATCCACTCAGCGAAAAAACAGCTCGTTCTACAGGGATTAGAACCGGGTCAAGCAAGGTATGCTGCCCCATAAATACACGTGCCATATACCGACCGAAGAAAGGCGTAATTGCCACTACAATCAGTAGCGTTAATGCAATTTGAATCCATCCTTGCAACATGAGTTATTAAACTCCAAACATACGTAAATGGGTTGTTGCTCAATCATCATTAGTTACTAGTCACTGTTTATTGACTGAGGATTAATCACCAAATCTTTCAACCACCTTTATTCCTTGATCATGAGGCTCTAATTCAAGGAGTACAAGGTATAGAGCAACGTTTATTGAATTTTCTAGATCGCTGGCATAGTCCATAAGACATAGTGTTTAGGAAGCGTTTAGAGAGTGTTTAGGTCAGTTCTATACCTAAAAATATAAATTTGTATCTAAACGTAGACTACGCCTTATTTCCGGGCGATTCTACTTAAAAATCGCTAGACTTTTGAAGATAAGACTGGCTCAATGATCATCTTTTCTATTTCAGAGGAGCCAAATGCTGCAATTCCAACGTGTTTTTGATTCAAGGAACTGGAATTTAAGAACATTCTGGTTGGTGGTAGGACTCTTTGCAGTGGTTTTGTCCCTAGAGTTTTCAACCCCACCGGATTACGTGTTTGGCTACCTCTACATTGGCCCGATTCTGCTGGCGAGTGCTCACCTGAGTCGCAAAACCACCTTTCAAGTAACGCTGGTCGCCTGTGTTCTCACGCTGATGAACGTCTGGTTGCCAGGAATTGAAACTGTGAAAGCACCTACAATCTCCAGCCGAGTCATTGCAACCCTGGCGCTGATCGTCACAGGGGTCTTAAGCGATCGCAATCGCCTCTATCAGCAGACCGTCCTACAGCAGCAAGCCAAATTGAAAGCCCAGGAAGCGTTAGCCAGTATTCGGGAAGACTTTGCGTCAGCTCTCACCCATGATCTGAAAACGCCCTTATTAGGAGCGATTGAGACCCTCAAAGCATTTCAACAAGGCAGCTTTGGCTTAGTCCAACCGAGCCAACAAAGTGTCCTAGCAACAATGGTGCGTAGCCATAAAACAACCCTGCAAATGGTTGAAACACTGCTAAATGTCTACCGAAACGATAATGAGGGGTTACAGCTTCATCTGGCTCCAGTAGATTTAGGAACAATTGCAGAAGAAGTCATCTCAACAATGGCTGACCTGGCTGCTAGTCGTCGAGTTCACATTTCTATGCATTACGGGGCATCTGATTTCCGCCAGTTTCTTTGGGTGAAAGGAGACACCCTACAACTTCAGCGGGTGATGGCAAATCTACTTGCCAATGCGATCAACCATTCCCCTCGAGGTGCAAGAGTTGAGGTTGTCCTGGAACCCGGCTCGTCTCACCAAACCGTGAAGGTGACAGACAATGGTGCAGGCATCCAACCTAACGAGCTTCCCCACCTGTTTGAACGGTTCTATCAAGGACAGAGCGATCGGCAGGCAAAAGGATCAGGCTTAGGGCTTTACCTATCTCGGCAGATTGTCGAAGCCCACAGCGGTACAATTTGGGCAGAGAATCGACAACCCAGCGGAGCAAGCTTCGCTTTTCGGCTACCGACCTTTCCGTACAACCCTTCCCATTCGGTTTAAGATGGCATCCCCACCACTCAAAATTCTTCTCGTTGAAGATGATGAACTCTTTCGTCTCGGCTTACGGGTGCGGCTAGAACGAGAGTCGGGGTTAGAAATTGCGGCAGAGGCAGAAGATGGGGAGACGGCGATCGAAATGGTCAAATCTCACTCGCTCAATATCGTCGTTTTAGATATTGGTCTACCAGGTCTGGGTGGAGTCGAAGCCTGTCGGCAGATCAGGCAGTTAGCTCCGAATCTCCCCGTTCTAGTGCTCACCTCGCATACACAGAAAGCATTGATTAACCGCATTATTGAAGTTGGAGCACAAGGCTATTGCCTCAAAGGTGCGCCCTCACAGACTCTAATTCTGGCTATTCAATCGGTTGCTGCCGGGGCATCCTGGTGGGATCCTGCTGCCACAACTGAAATTCGGGCTGCCTTCGAGAGTAATTCCAGTGCCACACCAGCCAGTGGCTCAGATAAATCGCTTCCTGTTCTAACTCGGCGAGAACAGGAAATCCTGGCTTTAATTGCCGATGGTAAAACCAACCAAGAAATCGCCCAAATGCTATACATTGCACCCGGAACAGTCCGAGTCCATGTTCATGCCATTTTGCAGAAGCTAGATGTGCGCGATCGCACCCAGGCAGCTGTTCTGGCTATTCAGAGGAAACTGATTGCTGAGGACTTGATACCCTAGTAGACTGCGACATAAGGTTTGGCAACTCTTGTAAAGGTATCAGATACCAGGTGTCAAGTGTCAAGTGTCAGGTGTCAGGAAACGTCACTTCGTTTGTCAGAAACGCATCACTGACAGTCAAACTAAAAGAGATTGGTGACCCCTATGGATTTGAGCAACTGACGTACAAGATGAATGACTTTATTTATCCACGGGTGCATCAATCGAGTGCATCAACGAAACTGACAACGCATCCTTTCACCTGCTTAGAGTGACCAAAAGACGGTTAAGGATGATCAAAAATCTCACTTAAAACGTTTGACAACTATATAACTATTAAGTTATAAAATAGCAAGACGGTTTTCCGTCGATTCATACCGCATTCTTACCAATTGGCACTTATTGGATTATGACAACACTTCTACAAAGGCGCGATCGCGCCAATTTCTGGGATCGATTTTGTAACTGGGTAACCAGTATCGAGAATCGATTGTACGTGGGTTGGTTTGGGATTCTGTTGATTCCAACGGCTTTAACGGCTGCAATTGTCTTTACCCTGGCATTTATTGCCGCCCCTCCCGTCGATATTGATGGTATCCGTGAACCTGTGAGTGGTTCTTTGCTCTATGGCAATAACCTGATTACGGCAACAGTGGTGCCTACGTCTAATGCGATCGGATTACACTTCTATCCCATCTGGTCAGCAGCTTCTCTGGATGAGTGGCTCTACAACGGTGGTCCCTACCAGATGATTATTTTTCACTTCCTGATTGCCGTCTATGCTTACATGGGTCGTCAATGGGAACTCAGCTATCGTCTGGGAATGCGCCCCTGGATTCCAGTCGCCTTCTCCGCTCCGGCTTCTGCGGCTACCGCTGTATTACTCATCTACCCAATTGGACAGGGTAGCTTCTCCGACGGACTGATGCTGGGGATTTCTGGCACCTTCAACTTCATGATTGTGTTCACTGCTGAACATAATGTCCTGATGCATCCCTTCCACATGCTGGGTGTAATCGGTGTCTTTGGTGGCGCTCTGTTCTCTGCAATGCACGGTTCCCTGGTGACATCGTCTTTGGTGCGGGAGACCACCGAAGGGGAGTCCCAGAACTACGGCTACAAATTCGGTCAGGAAGGAGAAACCTACAACATTGTGGCGGCTCACGGCTACTTTGGTCGTTTGATCTTCCAGTACGCTTCCTTTAATAACTCCCGTGCCTTGCATTTCCTCCTGGCGGCGTGGCCCGTAATTGGTATCTGGTTTGCTTCTCTCGGCATCAGCACCATGTCTTTTAACTTGAATGGATTCAACTTTAACGAGTCCGTTCTGGATAGTCAGGGAAGGGCAATTCCCACTTGGGCAGACATTCTCAACCGTGCCAACCTGGGAATTGAGGTCATCCATGAGCGGAATGCCCACAACTTCCCTCTGGATCTGGCTTCCGGTGAGGCACAACCCATTGCCCTGGTAGCACCCGCTATCTCCAGTTAAGCTCGATGGTTCTCCGCTTTCACGTTTTTGGATGAGTGGTTGATGAATAGCGCCCTGTTAGGGGCGCTTTTTTATAGCGGTAACTATCTACATTTAGGCAGCTTATTAACCCAGCGGACTTTTCCCAGCAATTTCGTCCCGACTAACATACAGTAACGCACCAGAGACTGATTTCGGTGCGTTCCACTACGCTTTAGCGTTCGCATTGCGTGTGCTTTGCACTTAGCCATGCCCGCAGGGCTATACAGCACCCTACCGTCAATGCTGCAACCTATCACTGCTTTAACAGGGGACAAAAAGTTTAGATCCCCGGAATCTTGAAGATTCCGGGGATCTGGGCTAAAGGTTTGATAATTAACCAGTACCGACTAACGCACCGTTCCACGTAATGCTTCAGCATCAATGGGTTTCGTGAAATAAATGCGTACAAGATGGCCCACGATCGCCAGTTGGAGCGGTAACTTGCGTAGGGTTTTTAACCACCTAGGTTGGGAGGAGCGATCGATCTCAGACATTTGCAAATTGAGATCAGAACAGCGATGGAGCCGAGGGAAAAACTCCGGGTGGTCGGTGTTGAGAACAGAGGGAAATGCACGGGCTGCGGTTTCGTTCGTTTGGCGGATCACTTCCGCATCAAAATCCGTTGGGTCAAGTCCTAACGTGTGATAAAAGTCAGTTCGCTCATGCACCGTTAGCGTGTGGGTGGCGAAGACGGTCAGTAGGAAAAAGCGACTCCACAGGCGAGATTTCCAGGTTTGCCAGAGTTTTGGTTGAGAGCGTAACAGTGCCTTAAAGATATCTCCATGACGATTTTCATCCTGGCACCAGCTTTCAAAATAGCGGAACAGGGGATAGAACTGGTTTTCAGGATGCTTCTCCAGATGCCGGTAAATGATGATATAGCGCCAGTAGCCAATCTTTTCTGACAGATAAACTGTGTAAAGCACCCACTCGATTGGAAAGAAAGTGTAGACCCGATTTTTGGTCAGATAGCCCAGATCCATCGTGCAGCCGAAGTCACCCATCGCTTTATTGAGGAATCCGGCATGACGGGCTTCATCCCGCGCCATCAGATTGAACATCTCAGACAGGAGAGGGCTACGATCCTTCAACTTGCGTGAGAGTTCCTTAAACAGCAGGAAGCCAGAGAACTCAGACACACACGATCGCTCCAGGTAATCAATAAACGCCTGCCGCGCTTCTCCCGTAATGTGATCCCAGGATTGATTAAAGGACTCATCCCGGACGAAATGATGGCGGTTATAATCTGCTCGCATTTCTGCCAGCATGGTCTGCAACTCAGTCTCCTGCTCTGACAAATCCATCAATGCCGCCACTTCAAAATTAGTGGTATAAAACCGGGGTGTGAGAATATTTTCCTTGAGAGATTTTCTAGAAACAGTCTCTGAAGTTGGCTTGGGCAGAGAAGTCACCATAATACTTGGCACCGCTACAAACTGAATAACTATCAAGTTATAATAAATTCCGGCATTTGACCAGACCTTTTCTACAAAGACCTCAGCAGATATCTCTGAAAGACTTTATTAAGAAATAAAACCCTTCATTCTATTAATCGCTATCTGGTTATACAGTTTTCAATAGTGTTTGATTGGGTATCATACCCAGGAAGCAGATTCTTCGCACAGCATTACTCAACACTGCCATTATCCGAAATTGAGGTATTTGATATGAGCCAGGATTTAGCTCAACGCCTGCGAGAAGGCACTCAACACTCCCATACTGCGGCTGAAAATACAGCATTTATGAAGTGTTTCTTGAAAGGAATTGTGGAGCGGGAACCCTTTCGCAAGCTGCTGGCAAACTTGTATCTCGTCTACAGTGCCCTGGAAGCAGGTCTGGAACGGCACCGCAACCATCCTGTCGTTGGAGGAATCGTTTTCCCTGAATTGAACCGGACTGCCAATTTAGAGCGAGATCTGGCATTTTACTATGGCGACAACTGGTATGAGCAAATTACGCCCTTACCAGCGGGTCAGGTCTATGTCGATCGGCTGCATGAAATCGCTAACACCGATCCCGTCCTGCTGATTGCCCATGCCTACACCCGTTACATGGGTGATCTCTCTGGTGGTCAAGCATTAAAGAATATTGTTCGTTCTGCGTTGAACTTGCCCCCCGACCAGGGCACTGCCCTGCATGAGTTTGAGCAATTACCAACCATTGAGGCAAAGCGGGCATTCAAAGTGAAATACCGGGATGCCCTCAATTCCTTGCCAGTTGACGATGCCACCATTCAACGAATTGTAGATGAGGCAAACTACGCCTTCACCTTGAATCGAGACGTGGTACACCAACTGGAGCCAGAGGTCAAAGCCGCCGTTGGCGAACACGTATTTGACCTCCTCATCCGCCAGGAAATCCCAGGAGCCACCGAACCGCATCCAGTCGGGAAAGAACCCGCGGTGGAATACAGCATTTAACTCGGTATGCGATAATCCCCAGATCCCCGGCACCTATGAGATTTACCTTAGCCAATTACATGCAGATCAACGAAATGCTGGGGATCTTGGCTATTAAGTTGCACATCACATATTTGGGTCATTGGTCATTGGTCATTGGTCATTGGTCATTGGTATTTACAGATGACAAAGGACGAATGACAAAGGACGAAACTATTCCCAAATTCTCATCTTTCAACTCCCCCTACCCACTAGAGGAGAACCGATTCGCATGACAACTTTGCTGCCTGCGGTGCAATTCAATCGAGAGCTGCTGAATAAGTATGATCAGCCTTTACCGCGTTACACCAGCTATCCGCCTGCAACGGAACTGAGAACGGATTTTGGCACCTGTAATTACAACCAGGCGATCGCTGCCCTGAATCAACGCTCATCACCTTTATCACTCTACGTCCACATCCCCTTTTGTCAGAGTGCCTGCTACTTCTGTGGATGTAATGTCATCGTTTCCAATAATAAAAACATTGCCTCCTCGTACCTGGAATATTTAACTAAAGAAATTGAACAAACATCTGCCCAACTGGATTCCAGTAAACCTGTGGTGCAAATGCATTGGGGCGGTGGAACACCCAACTATTTGACCATTGAACAGGTTGAGCAGTTGTGGACGGTCATTCATCGTCATTTCAATTTCACACCGAATGCAGAAATTTCGATTGAAATCAACCCCCGTTATGTTGACCAACCCTATATCCAGGCATTGCGGGAGATTGGTTTTAACCGCATCAGTTTTGGTATTCAGGATTTCAATCCACAGGTGCAGGCAGCCGTAAACCGGGTTCAGCCGGAGGAGTTGCTGTTTAATGTGATGAGCTGGGTGCGGCAGGCTCAATTTGACAGCGTTAATGTGGATTTGATTTATGGATTGCCCTACCAAACCTTACAGACGTTTGAAGAAACCATTCAAAAAACGATTGATTTGAATCCCAATCGGATTGCCATCTTCAACTTTGCTTATATTCCCTGGATTAAACCCGTCCAAAAGAACATTCCAGAACATGCGCTGCCATCACCGCAGGAAAAACTAGAAATACTGCAAATGGCGATCGCCAAATTGACCCGCAACGAGTATTTCTACATTGGCATGGATCACTTTGCCAAACCCGATGACGAACTGGCGATCGCCCAGGGCAATGGTGCTTTGAAGCGGAACTTCCAGGGTTATACCACTCAACCGGATGCAGAGTTGCTCGGTTTTGGGCTGACCTCCATCAGTATGCTACACGATGCCTACTTCCAAAATCACAAGCGGTTACGCGACTACTACCAGGCAATTGACGAGAACCAACCGCCAGTGGAAAAAGGGATCAATCTCCATCGTGATGACATCATTCGGCGTGAAATTATCATGCAACTGATGTGTCATTTTGGTTTATCTAAACCAGAATTTGAAACAAAATACCACTTAGACTTTGATACCTACTTTGCACCGGAACTGGTCGATCTCCAGACCCTAGAAGCAGATGGGTTAGTCAGGCTCTTCTCCAATCGCATTGACGTAACACCCATTGGGCGCTTGCTAATTCGCAATATTGCTGCCGTTTTTGATTCCTATCTGCGCGATCGCATCATAGCGAATTTCTCCAGAGCTATTTAAGCCAGCCTTTTAATCCAGGAGTATTGGTTATGCGTATCCTGATGATTCAACCCAACTATCATTCTGGTGGGGCTGAAATTGCGGGCAACTGGCCCCCCAGTTGGGTTCCCTATGTGGGGGGTGCTTTAAAGATGGCGGGTTTTACTGAAGTTCGCTTTATTGATGCCATGAGCAATCACATTGATGATGTTGAATTGGCTCACAAAGTGAGGGACTATCAGCCCGATGTGGTGCTGGCAACCGCAATCACGCCGATGATCTACAAGTCTCAAAGCACGCTGAGACTGGTGAAAGAAGTTTGTCCCAATGCAAAAACAATTATGGGTGGAGTCCATCCCACCTATATGTATCGGGAGGTGCTGCATGAGGCTCCGTGGGTTGATTACATCATTCGCGGCGAAGGGGAAGAGATTACGGTTAATTTATTGCGAGCCATCGATCATGGAACTGACAACCGCGATCGACGCGAAATCCTGGGACTCGCCTTTCTGGAAGAGGGCAAAATTGTCGCGACCCCGGCTCATCCACCGATCAAAGACCTGAATACTCTGACCCCTGACTGGACCCTGCTGGATTGGAGCAAATACATCTATACCCCGCTAAATACGAGAGTTGCAGTGCCCAACTACTCACGGGGCTGTCCCTTCCGCTGTCGGTTCTGCTCACAATGGAAATTCTGGCGTAAGTACCGCTCTCGTTCGCCCAAAAACTTTGTTGATGAGATTGAACGCTTAGTCAAAGAACACCAGGTTGGGTTCTTCATTCTGGCAGATGAGGAACCAACGATTAACAAAGCGCGGTTTGTAGCACTGTGCCATGAACTGATCGATCGCAACCTCGGCGTTCACTGGGGCATCAACACACGAGTAACCGACATTCTGCGGGATGAAAAGGAACTACCCTTGTACCGTAAAGCCGGACTGGTACACGTTTCCCTGGGAACAGAGGCAGCAGCACAACTGAATCTCAACCTGTTCCGTAAGGAAACGACGATCGCCGATAACAAACGCGCTGTCCAACTTCTGCGCGATAATGGCATCCTGGCAGAGGTCCAGTTCATTATGGGCTTACCCAGTGAGACTCCCAAAACCATCGAGGAAACCTACCTAATGGCACGGGACTGGAAAGCAGACATGACCAACTGGAATATGTACACCCCCTGGCCCTTTTCTGAACTGTTCCAGGATTTGCAAGACAAGGTTGAAATTCGGGATTACTCCCACTACAACTTTGTCACGCCAATTATCAAGCCCGACAATATGACCCGGGAAGAGGTACTTAAAGGCGTTCTGCGTAACTATGCCCGATTCTACTCCTGGAAGTTTTTAGAGTACTGGTTTGAACCCGATCCGTTTAAGCGACGTTATTTACTGGGTTGTCTCTGGGCATTCGTCAAAACCACACTCAACAAACGCTTCTATAACCTGAACCGGGTGAAACAGAAGGGATTGCATACCGAAATTGAGTTTGGCTTTGATGAATCTAAAATTCTTACTGCCGAACAGATGGCGCAACTTAAGCGCGACCCAGAGGGCACGCTTCTAGCGTATCGCCCCGCTGATATCGATTTCGTCGGGACTATTTCTGCCTGTGGGGCACCAAATGATTTGCCTGAATGTGATGTCAACCAGCCCCCAACCCAGTTACATCCCCATGATGTGATTCAAGTGGCTGTCATCGAAGCAGACGAACAAACTCGAATTAACCTGCGGGTAAACTTACGCGCCCAGGCGGGAATTGAGGTAGCCAGTGAAGCTACCAATGCCGAAACTGGTTTAGTCCTGCTAGAATCCATTGATGTGGATGTTGCCGTGGTCGATGGTAGCTTGCCCGATATGGATCTGGTCAAATTCATTCGGATGGCACGCAAAGTCCAGGCAAATTCTTATGTCACCTCCTCCAGGATTTTAGTGCTGGTTACCCCTGAACAGAGATCGCTGCTTGCAGAAGCAATCGCCGCTGGAGCCGATGCTTTCTGCCTCAAAGATGCCCCCATTGAACAACTAACAGAAGCTGTGCGAATCATTGATCGCCAGGGAAACTATCGAAACCCGGCGATTTTAGAACTCGTTGAGCCACCCGTAACTGCCTGGTAAGAGTGAACAGTGTAAAAGGAGTGAAGGAGTATATTCCTCCTCGCTTCTTCATTCCTATCACTCCCTACTCTCCATTCTCATTGAACCTTTGTGTGGTTGAGGATTTTTTTGAATGACTGCAAATAATTTACTTACAGAACCCAAACGCAATCTCTCGCTCAATTGGTTTGCTGTAATTTTCTTCGGTAGTGTGCATCTGCTGGCAATGCTGGCACCGTGGTTTTTCTCCTGGTCTGCGTTGGGTGTGACTTTATTTCTGCACTGGTTCTTCGGCAGTATTGGCATCTGTCTGGGTTATCACAGACTATTGAGTCACCGTAGTTTACAAGTGCCGCAATGGCTAGAGTATGCGATTGCCTTGATTGGTGCCTTAGCCTTACAGGGGGGACCCATCTTCTGGGTGGCGGGACACCGCTTGCACCACGCCTATACCGAAGATAAGGATAAAGACCCCTACGCTGCCAGTCGAGGCTTCTGGTGGAGCCATATGCTGTGGTTGTTCTATCCCCAGGCAGAGTTCTTCAATTATGAGCAGTACAAACGATTTGCTCCCGATTTGGAGCGGGATCCGTTTTATCGTTGGTTAAATCGCTACTTTTTTCTACTGCAAATTCCGCTGGGTCTGTTGCTCTACGCGATCGGGGGTTGGTCGTTTGTGATCTGGGGCATTTTCGTTAGAGTCGTTTTACTCTGGCATAGTACCTGGTTTATCAACTCTGTGACCCATATGTGGGGCTACCGCACCTTTGATACCGATGATAACTCTCGTAACCTTTGGTGGGCAGCTATTTTCACCTATGGAGAAGGTTGGCACAACAATCACCACGCCCATCCTAATGTGGCAAAAGCTGGCTGGTGCTGGTGGGAATTTGATGTGACCTGGTGGGCAATCTGGGTACTGAAGAGCATTGGCTTAGCTCGCAAAGTTGTCATGCCACCATCACAAGCGACCACTAATGAATAATTAGCGCCAGAACAATCATGGCACAGCCAGTAGATACGGTATCAACACTTGATTACCACAGTGAAACCTATAAAGCTCCATACAGCCGTATCAACGCGATCGCGATCAAAGGAGAGCAACATGCTTTTGACAACTTTTTACAGTTAGCCCAACTGTTACCTGACAACTGCTGAGTGCGTTCTACCACAGAGACAACGCCAACTAATTCCGCCCAAAACCGAATGGCTAAGGTGGCAGCATCTTGACTCACAGGATAACTCCAGGGTGCCAACGCAGGGAGTTAAGGGCGAGGGCGGATTGTGTGGTTCATATCACGATTCAGCAATGCCGAAAAAGCTTTAGGGTGCGCTGCTTAAGCAACGCACCCTACAAACTCTAAACTTGCTTTTTCACATCATTTCAATGGGCGTTGCTGATTTTAAGTATGAATTGGAAGTTGTATAAATTGAAACTTTGTCCGAATTCGTACTGATATTCAGCACCACATTGCAATGACGCATAAGTAAAACAAGTAACGGGTTTACTGACGCATTGGCTGAGCTTTACCTTGAGGAACTGGCTGAGCAATATACTTAAAGTTTTCGTCAGAGTTCCACGGACCTCGTTCATCTTTGCCATTGGATGACAGGTTGTAATAGATGTCTACCGTTTCATCAGGCTGTACATTGCCAAAGAACGGATCATCAAGCTTGCCCAAGGACTCTAACGCTTTCATGAACATTTTGGTGTGTGAGATTTCGCGGGTTAACAAATGCACCAGCGTCCGCTTTGTTCCTTCGTCGGTGGAGAGCTTGATCAACGATTCATAAGTTTGACGGGCACCTGCTTCTGCCGCAATGTTGGCTCTCAGGTCGCGTACAACATCTCCTCCTTCATTGATGTAGTTTGCTGTCCAGGCACTTCCCTGGCTATCGAGAAAGTGGGGACCCATGCCACGTATCGCAAATAGAGAGCTTTTGTAGGCTTCTGTTTGATCTACACTCTTGGTGTGTTCTTCGATGAGCTTTCCAATCATTTCTAGATGACCAAACTCCTCGATCGCAATGTCTTGAAGCATATCGCGAAGTCCAGCATCCTCAACATGAAACGATTGCACCCAATATTGCAGGGCAGCCGTGAGTTCTCCAGTCGCTCCACCAAACTGCTCTAGCAGCAGTTGGGCAAAACGAGGATTGGCTTCGCCTGTGTTGACGGTATGAATTGTTTCTTTTTTATGGAAAAACATTCAGTTGATATCCTCTTTTATTCCGCGTGGACTGATTAAAAGCAATCCCAAATAATATTAGGATTCTTTAACTTCTCATTAATGGTAGAGTCGGCTTCTCCATAAAGCTTGCTCCTAGGGAAGGAGTTTCAATCGGTGATGAAAAGTTTGTCAGGTATCGCTACACACAAACGGCTCAGGCTACGATAGCCAATCATGGTAATAATAAGCTTTAGCCTCTTATGCTGAGAGATATGGCTACAGGAATAACAATGCCTATGCCCACCGACTACCCAGAGCTAATCAGTTAGATGCAGAAGTAGATGCAGAAGTGATTTAGGATCCAGAAGGGATTTGTGTCCGGTGAGGGGCAGCGTTGGCGATCGAGATATAAAGATAGGCTAAATCGCCCACTGGTACCAATGCCGAGGCATACCAAGGCTTCCACAAACTTGACCGCGACACTCACACTATCAATGACGGGAATACCCAGATCCTGGCTCAGAGGAATGGAGAGGTCAGCCATCCCACCACAGCCCAGGACGATCGCGCCACAACCATCTTCTGCGATCGCCCGCCGACACTCCTGGAGAATCGCTGTTTTGGCTGTAACGGTTTCCAGATCCAGTACAGGCAGATCAATTGCCCAAATCTGGCGACAAATGGAATTCATACCATAGCGATCGTCCAGATGTTTAGCCATAATTCGAGTGCGGTTTGGTGCCGTGACAATCGAGAATCCAGTCGCAACCAAACTGGCTGCGTGCATAGCTGCCTCTGCAATCCCAAACACTGGACCTTTGACCAACTCACGGGCTGCCAGTAGTCCTGGATCGCCTGACCAGCCAGATGGAACAGTTTCAAACTGCTCGACTTACGGTTGTCCTGGCGACTATTTGCAAAGCGTTCCCGCAGGGTAGGCGCGGCTATACGGGCAAAACCTGCCTCCGCAGGTTACGGAAATTCCTCATTTACTTGAGTCCGCACAGGCGTTCATGTAGTCGCGGGTTTAACCGCTGAACCTTTTCAAGCACCCTCTTAGCATGAAAATGATGGAGAACATAACCGTAAATAGATATCACGCTTGTCATCAATAAAAGCTCTCCGACCGTGCATGATTCTAGTGTTATCAACCATCAGGATATCACCCTTTTCCCAGTAGATTTCTGCCGTTATTTTTTCAGCAATTTCATTCAGTTCAAGCATGATTTCATCATTAATTTCTGAGCCATCCTCAAATGAAACAATATCTGGAGACATGCTTTTCGCTGGCAGCAAGCTATTAATAAAGACTAGATATTCTCCAGAGCTGCCTGGATGTACGGCTGAGCAAATATAATGAACATCGATTGATTCATCTCCATTGATTTGCAGATGAATGTCGTTACTCTGACATATTTGTTTCACTACGTTTAAATCGTCAGTCTTATATCGATTTTTCCAGGCATCCTTGTCCAGATGTCCACGATATCTCAACTTTTTCTGAGTAAATAGCTCTTTCAGCGGATGAGTAAGCTCGTCAAAGAAGCGCTTGCCATCACAAACTATTGTTTCACCATTTTGAGAGGCTGGATGGGCACAGAAAAACCACAGCATCAGTGGGATGGTTTTTTGATAGTACATTTCTCCATGTAATTTAATCTCATGGTTGAAATCATTTACGCTCAAAACAGTGTTATCTCCATTAATTATTCTACGGTTAAATACTCCTCCTGTATAATCCATGAAATTTTCACTGAAATTGTTAGTAAATTGCGTAAAGATATCGACATCTGCCTCAAATCCTCTGAATAACAATAATCCTTCAGATTGAAATAGTTTTATAATTGATTCTTCATCCAGATCAAATATCTTAATATTGTCAGCGTTGATAACTTGCTGCCCAACCATTTCTGACAAGGGCTGTGCATAAGGTTTTATGCTCGTTTTCATAATCATCGTTGACCTGTTTTTCTTCAAGGGAGATAATTGAATAACTAATCAAACCAATATTTTAATGTGGTTCAACAATATCAGAATCTAGTTGCTTTATGCAGAACTAATTCAATGAGTCATGTTAGTCAAGTAAATCTGGTTCCTGCCGAACGATCATGTCATACAGAGACTGAAAACTAAGCCATCCAATTTGATGAGAGCCAATCTGGCTGTAGGTTAAACGAGCTGTTTCAGGAGCGATCGGCACTGGTTCTCCTGCTGCTTCAGCTATGAGTTGAGCTTGGCAGGAGCGTTCCATCGTGACAAGCCACCATGTCGCCTCATCTACTGAATGACCAACGGTTAGTAAGCCGTGGTTGCGGAGTATAACAGCCTTTCTTTCCCCCAGTATGTCAGCAATACGCTTGCCTTCTTGAGTGTCTAGAACTACTCCAGTGTAGTCATTGAACAATGCTTGGTCTTCGTAAAAAGCACAAGCATCCTGAGTCAGGGGATCGAGCAAGCGTCCCATTGTTGACCAAGCTTTGCCATAAAGTGAGTGTGCATGGGCTGCCGCGTTCACGTCAGGTCGGGCTTGATGGATTTGGGAGTGGATAGCGAAAGCCGCTGTATTGACAGGTCTGTTCCCTCTTACAACTTCGCCTTTATGGTTGACCAGCAATAAGTCTGATACTCGAATGTGACCGAAGTACATTCCAAAAGGGTTAACCCAAAAGCAATCTAGAAATTCAGGGTCACGGACTGTAATGTGTCCGGCAATACCTTCATCGAACCCATAGTGGGCGAACAGGCGAAATGCAGCAGCAAGACGCTGTTGGCGGTGACAGCGCTCATCTTCTAGGCGGTTAAATGTTGGTGGTGAAGGGAAGTTCAATTCTGTCACAGATTTACCTCATATAGGGACAGCGGTAGCCTCCGATTTGAAATGATCTCAAATGTCTAATGATCGAGCTGAACCGCACCAGCCAGACTCCACCGCCTCCACAACATTTGTTGATGGGCGGTTAGACTTTGACAAACAGCTTTTCGACTTTGGATCTCACTGTTAACTTGCAGCGTTTCAGTTCCAGCGAGGTTGTTAATCGATAGCTCTGCCTAAGACTTTAGCATAGATGTCAAGTCTGATACAGCGCTGTCAAATTAAAGGTGAAGTTGTGCGGCGGTAGATAACCTTGAACTCCCACCGATAACTCAAATCTTGCACCTTTCCCAATAAGCCAGGGAAGGCAAGGATTTGAGAACAATTTCAAACCCATGTTGTGGGGCAATATCTGCACTCATTCGGATCTGTTTGAGTAATTGAAACCAGACAATCGAGGGCAATAAAGTTTCGAGTGCCAAGCGACTGGCAGTTTTCCACTCCAGCACAGGGGGCAGTGACCATTGATCAATCCAGTGCGCTAACAGATAAGCAATCAGGGACAAAATTAGCCAACGATAAACCCCTAACTTGGTGCCTTGACCAAAACAATGAAGACCAAACGGATGGTTAGCCGTTTTGAAAAAGGCTTCAATCGCCCAACGTTTGCCCCCTAACTGGACAAATATGCTCCAGAATCAGGATAGGTGGAGGCGACAAATCGCAATTCTCGTTTGCCATCGGCTCGTTTGAGCCAAAACCAGGAGACGGTGACGGGATAGCCGATGTCTTTGAGATACACTTGCAGACCCCGTTTGACGTGACGATAGAGGTCTTTGAGACAACGACCGTCTTGTAAAGTACGATTGCTCCTGAGTCCGCCGACGGGTCACCAGGAGCGACTGCGAACAGCATTGAGAAACTCGACGGTACCAAACTCGGTATCTGCTTGCACAATCACCACTCCCCCCTTGAGTAAGGACTTGAGCACCGTTGCCAATAACTTGCACCCCAACGGGGAAGGGCTAGCATCCCCCTTCCCCCCCCAAACCCGAAAACTCCAGCACACTCCCCAGTCACCTACGACCAGATAGAGGACAACCCGGCAAACCTCGTTTACCGTTAAGAAAGCGCACCCAAGGGTCAGGTTGATGGGGATCTGCCGTCAGGGTACTCAAATGCCAGAACTTGCCGCTTTTTTCTAAGGTCGTTAAGTCAATCAAAATGCGATCGGTCTTTTGACATGAGGCAGATGAGTGGCAATCTGCTGCAATATCCCCTGACGAGCCGTGCCAATCCCACTCCGAGTAGACCAGGTATAGTGATTGAGAAATCGACTTAACGAACTGGTGGATTTGACTGCGGTATGGGAGGGTAAGGGGAACAACCCCAATAGAGCCTTGAGACTGGCTTTTTGATCAGCACTAGGCATCAAGCAGAGGAGCCTATCCACCAACCCTTGGACGTGTTGAAGAATGGTTTCCATGACCGTCTTTTGTTTTTTTTGCTACACCCTTCTTTCAGATTTTGTCTCTTTTGGCAACTCTTACTGAGAATTCTGCAAGATCTCAGTTCCCCTTTTGCAGATAAGCGTTCTATGGATATAAAGACCTGCTTCCTTAAGGATTGATAAAGGGCAAGCCAAAATTTCATTTTTGATGAAATTATTGACAATAACTTTTATTAGAGTACTATCAGTCTTGCGAAAGTAGCTCCCAAGCCTTGTTGGGTTGACTGATAGTGGAGCTACTGCTTTTGCTGGGGTTATCAAGGTCTTTTACGCTTTGCCTAAGGAGGGAGCCGCATTTCAGCAGTTTTAAGCAATCTAAAACTCATGCTGATTTAATCGCTTAAAAGCTATATAGTATTTTAAAGGCAAATTTTAGGTAATACCAATTTAAACAGTATTCAGGGCAGATAGGGCATCGAGAATAAATGCATACCCTGTGATGGAAGCAATTAGCTCAGGAGTTAACTGAGCAATCAGTTGATCAACTTTAAGTTGGAGTTGG
>NZ_JBXBCF010000099.1:0-194912 GCF_056784235.1 Kovacikia sp. CALU 1929 | reverse complement strand
TGCACGGGTATCCGGACACCTAAGTGGATGAAAAGTCGTAGAAAAGTACACTAATTGTTCGTTTCGCTTTGAGTGAATTGTGAGATTCCTGTAGAGTCGCACAAAGTTGTCTCGCCTATACTTGACTTTTTCCATGACTGGGTTGACGACAGGAAACCCAACATTACTACTCCTGCAAAAGAGAACCATTCAACGGTCTAACTCCACGCTTATTTATGCAATCATTGATGGTTGAAAAGCCTATAAATGTTGGGTTACCCTGCGGGAAACCAAGCTACCTAAACTCAACCCAACCTAAGGCGAGAGGATGTGATCGCCTGGAAGTTGAAGGAATAATCTGGAGCGGTTGGTTCTGGTCGTGACAGAATGAAACCATAGTTAGTTACACAACGTGCAACTTGGTAGTCAAGATCTCCGATATTAGGTTGAGTTACTGCTGGCTACTGACCATAAACCCGATACCGGTAGTGTTCTAGACCTGTTGTTTGTATTCCGTAAGAGCATTGCAGTGCAATGCTCCTACCAGATGTCAACTACATATTTGAAACACTACCCCCGATACCCTACACCCCACATCCCACTATGCCCGATCCTCGCCTGTACGAAAGTGACACCTACGTTTTGCTGGAGCCGGGAGAGACAGAACAATTTCTCTCAACGATAGAGATGCTAGGAAAACTGGAAGCCATTCTGGAAAAGCGCCAGAATGATTTGCCCAGGGATTTAGAGAAATTCTCTTCGATACCAGAACAGGCAAAGTATTTGTTGGAAACTTCCTGCGAATTAGATATGGAACCAGGGCAGTTTCTTCAGTGGTATGTGGTCAGGCTAGAGAAGTAGGAGGAAGATTTTAGATGAGTCAACCACAACGGCGTATGGATGAGTGTGCATGTGGCTGATGCCAAGGGAACTGGCTGTAAGCTAAAACTCTACCAAGACCAAGACCTCCGAAATATCGAAGATTTCGGAGGTCTGAAACTCTCTTCAGTAGTAACCGGCTCCAGGTTAGGCTGCACGAATTCCGATTTACCTGGCACCTAGCACCTAACACCTGGCACCTAGCACCTAGCCTTTACCCACCCCTACATAACGGAAGCCAGCCTGCTCGACTGCCTTGCGGTCAATGAAATTGCGTCCGTCGATGATGATGGGCGTGTTCATTAGGGATGCCATTTTGGCGAAGTCGAGAGTGCGGAATAGTTGCCAATCTGTCACCAGCACCAGCGCATCACAACCATCTGCCAAACGCTCCAGATCGGTTTCCACCAGCACATCGGATAGTCCGTGGCGCATCCCAGTCTGAGAAATAATCGGGTCGTATGCCTTCACCTTGGCACCCAGGCGGGTGAGTTGCTCAATAATGTTGAGGGCAGGTGCGTCCCGCAGGTCATCGGTATCGGGCTTAAAGGTCAACCCCAATAGTCCTACAGTCTTGCCTTTGAGGATCTTAAGCACTTGCTGGAGCTTTTCAACGACAATCAACCGCTGATGCTGGTTGACGCTAACAGCAGCCTTGAGCAGATGGGTCTCGTAGCCATAGTCATCGGCAGTGTGGATCAGGGCTGAGACATCTTTGGGGAAGCAGGAACCACCCCAACCAATCCCCGCCTGGAGAAACTTGTTGCCAATTCGGGAATCGAGTCCGATTCCTCTGGCAACTTCGGTTACGTCAGCACCGACGCGATCGCAGATATTGGCAACTTCGTTAATAAAGCTGATCTTGGTTGCCAGGAAGGCATTAGCTGCATACTTAATCATCTCCGCTGAACTCAGATCCGTGACCACCACGGGCACCGGGGGCAGGGACTTATCCTCAGCACACTGACGCTCGATGATGGGTGCATAGAGTTCTTGCATCAGGGCGATGGGCTTTGGCTTGTTGCTGCCTAAGACAATGCGATCGGGGTTGAAGGTGTCAAATACCGCAGACCCTTCCCGCAGAAACTCTGGATTGCTAACCACGTCAAATTCTGGTTCCTTAAAAATGCCAGATACGGTATCGGGAATCCCTCCACCTGCCAGAACAGGCACGCCTGTCCCAGCTTTCTTCTCAGCGTAACCATCCAGCACCAGCATTCTGACCCAGTCACCAGACCCAATTGGCACGGTCGATTTGTTCACAATCACCTTGTACTCCCCGTTCAAATGGGAGCCAATTCCTTTAGCAACGGCTTCTACATAACGGGTGTCACTTTCGCCGTTGGGTAGGGCTGGAGTTCCCACTGCAATAAACAGGACTTGCCCGTGGGTGACTCCGGCTTCCAGGTCGGTTGTAAACTCAATGCGGTTCGCGTCAATGGCGGACTGCATGATTTCCGATAGCCCTGGTTCAAAAATGGGCGATCGCCCGGATTTCATCAGCTTGACTTTTTCTTCATTGTTGTCCACACAGATGACATGATGACCTGCATGTGCCAGACAGGCTCCGGTCACTAAGCCGACGTATCCGGTACCGATTACACAAACACGCATGGAGAAAATCCTCAGAACTAGGGTTTAAGGTGAACAGTGGAGAAGAATCGAGTGAAATCAGCAGATGCTTCCCATTCCGGCAGATCCAGCAGCCTCTCTTGCCAGAACACTTTTCAAGTAAGTGGAGTAAATTTCAATCAAGACAGCCAAGGAGTTGAGATCATCAAGGTGTTCTGCATTCGATTGGAGGAAATCATTAGAGAAGTGTTACCGATCGCCAAGAGGGGAAACAGGCATGTCTAATGGATTAGCGTCTGGACTGCCAATCCGCGATCGGAAATCTGCAATGGTTTCTTGTAGCCCTTCCTGAAGTGGCAGGGTTGGTTGCCAGCCTAGCCACTCCCGTGCTTTGGTAATGTCTGGACGGCGGCGACGGGGGTCGTCCTGGGGCAGGGGCTTAAACTGAATGTCCACATCGGGGTTGATCATCTGCTGCACGGTTTGTGCCAGTTGCAAAATGGTGTACTCCTCTGGATTACCCAGGTTGACTGGACCCAGGTGATCGCCATTCATCAACCGCATTAACCCTTCTACCAGATCCGACACGTAGCAGAAACTGCGCGTTTGGGAACCATCCCCATAGACTGTGAGAGGAGTACCCCGCAATGCCTGCACGACAAAGTTGCTCACAACCCGACCATCATTCTCCAGCATCCGAGGACCATAGGTGTTAAAAATGCGGGCTACCCGGATCTGTACGTCGTTTTGCCGGTGATAGTCAAAGGCAAGGGTTTCAGCCACCCGTTTGCCCTCGTCGTAGCAGCTACGAATGCCGATTGGGTTGACGTTACCCCGGTACTCTTCCGACTGGGGATGAACTTCTGGATCGCCGTAGACTTCAGAGGTGGATGCCAGTAAAAATCTAGCTTTGACCCGCTTTGCTAAACCCAGCATGTTCAATGTCCCCATCACGTTCGTTTTGATGGTTTTGACTGGATTGTACTGGTAATGGACTGGCGATGCCGGGCAGGCAAGGTGGTAGATCTGATCCGCTTCCAATCGAATTGGCTCCGTAATGTCGTGGCGAATCAACTCAAAGTAAGGGTGATTCAACCATTTCAGAAGGTTGCGTTTATGCCCGGTGTAGAAGTTATCCAGGCAGATGACTTCGTGCCCCTCCACCATTAGTCGGTCTATGAGATGAGATCCAATAAACCCAGCGCCGCCAGTGACTAGAATTCTCATAAGTACGGGAAGTTGGTAAGGAATCTGGATATAGCGTTTTTGAATCCAGTGAGGTACATGGATAGCCGTAGAACCCTTGAGTCAAACAGATGAAATGCACCTCGCCCAGAAAGGAAACGCTATAAAAGCTTTACGTTAAGTGCTTCAGGTCGTCCGCTTTTCCCTCCCCTTTCAGGTTGGACAAAGATCCCTCGGCAAGAATCCGAGACAGTCTAAGAAATCTTACGGATAACCCCTTTACACATACTTCAAAAATGCCCCTATCACCGGAACCTTTGACAAAGGAGTTGGACTATGGTCGGAAAAGCGTCTGTTAGAAAAGCGCCCTACAGGGAATGCTACTCGTCAAAGGTTCCTGGATAGAAGATACGGTTGTTTAGAAAATTAACAAAGATTTTGCAGATCCGAAATTTCAATCTATAGGAATTCATTAAATCTTCAAAGGAAGAGTTTTGAAATTCGAGAGAATTTACTGAAGCCTGATGATGAACTATCCTTTGTTGAATTCGAGCTGTCCTACATATTTGTACTGCCCGTACTGTTGACCACTGCTGAACAGGCGAACTTCGTAGGTGCCAGTTCCCGGTAAGGGACAAATAATCGGGGGATTTTGAGTCGTTTGGTCGCTACAGCGCTCCGATCGCGAACTGCCTTTAGTGGCATAACTTGCCATTAGCCAGCGCTGTCCAGGATTAGAAAGCTGAATCATGGCTTCTCCCTCAACATCGGTTTGCGATCGCGTCGGTGAAACCAACCTCAGTCCATCCGCAAAGAATTGAGGACGTAGCATTGGCTGGCGGAGAAATTCACCGCGAGACAGAGTTTGCGGTAAAAGCTGCCACTGGGACTGTTCGGGGAAGTGGCTGATAAGCATGACTTCTGGCGGCGGAAACAAATATTCCGTGCGATATTGCTTGGTAAAGCCTGAGCCATTGACATAACCGCTGTCCCAGGTAGCATCGATCAGATACCAGTTTCCCTGAATTTTGGCGGCATTCCAGGCATGGCTCCCGCCATTCAAATCACTAATTTGAGTCCGCGAATCTCCCACCAAATAGACAATTTCCTCACCGATCGCGTCTCCTAATGCCACCAGCAATCTGGCATAGCCAGCACAGACCGCCTTCCGGGTACGGAACACCGTCTCAGCGTCCTGCGGAGGACGGGGAATCTGCCTAAAAAAGGCAGGGGCATCATAGGCAATGCGATCGGCAACATAATCATGGAGAGCCTTGACCCGCAGAAAGGGATCCTTTTCCTGCTGGGCAATGTAAGTAGCGACAGACTCAATACTTGTCTCCACACCGGCAGGCATATGGGCGATCGCCGGATGAAGGCTGCTGTTTTCCGCAGACCAAAAGGAAGGAACTTGGGAAGTCGCAGTTGGTTGGACTGGGGTTTGAGTCGTTGGCTTGGGTTGCGGTTGGGTCGGTAAGGTTCGATTAACCGGCTGAGGTGTAGATTCAACCGTAGTTTTATCGGCATACTCCTTGTAAGGGTTCTGGTGAACCGCCAGGTATAACCACTCCAACCGATTTGCCAGACTGAACAGCCCTTTGCGAATCAGTTCAGTCGGTGCCCCCTGCCTACCATCCAGCATCCAGTCGCCACGGGTAGCTAAGGCTAAAAACGTCGTCTGCGGACGCAGTGCCAGCAGACAGGCAATAAAAATCAGGTTCAGCAATAGAGTGCGGAGAATGATGCGATCGCCCCAGGTCAACACTCCTGCCTCCCTTCGCTTACGCCGGACATACAAGTCCCAGGTAATGGGCACGAGGGGAAACAACAAAATTCCCGAAAAAACCACTAACCAGGTGGGACCGTTACTATAGGCAACTAGCGATGAAGCGAACCAGACACCCAGCACGGGGGTCAGAAAAACCAGCAGCGTCAACAAGAGCTTGACCAGCAGAAACGGCAGAGTGAGGAGAAAACGCATAGTTTCCTTTGGGGCAGGTGGTAGTAGGGTCTGGTGCTGCTAATGTACCCAAACTGCTGATTGCAATTTAGTTTCTTCGCGGTGTACTGATGGTTTTGGACTACAGAGCGTATAGCAAAGTTTCCTGAATTCCCGCTATAAAACATCCCATGTCCATCCCTATTGATGATTTACAAACTCACGCTACGATCCTCGGCAGTTTTGTAGCCCTCCTCTGGCTGCTGGAAGCGATCGATCAACTCCTATTTCGCGGTCGGCTTGACCGCCTTGGTATCCGCCCTCGGACTCAAATTGGGCTGCGGGGAATCCTGTTTGCGCCCCTATTGCATGGCACCTGGAAACATTTGTCTGCCAACACCCTGCCGCTGCTTGTGCTGGGTTGGCTGGTCATGATCCGGGGAATCGAGGAATTTGCGATCGCCACCAGTATTGTCTGGTTAGTCAGTGGTTTAGGGGTATGGTTATTTGGGGGTCCCAATACCTTGCATATTGGTGCCAGTGGTCTTGTCTTTGGCTATTTTGGCATTCTCCTATCTCGCGGTTATTTCGACCAAGATGCTATCTCTGCCGTATCGGCAGTTCTGGTCGTTCTGCTGTATGGTCCTTTAATTTGGGGAGTATTGCCCCTCCGACGAGGTATTTCCTGGCAGGCACATTTGTTCGGTTTTCTGGGCGGCATTTTAGTCACCCGCTACTTCCTTTAAAGCCTGGGCGCAAAGCCGTAACCGCCAAAGCCCAGTTCTAAATGCAGTAATCCAAACAGGCTTTTAGAATAAATATATTCAGGGTCTACCAGATTCTACAAAAACTCCCCATGCAAGCCCGCTATTTCATCAATCTCCATAAAGGCTCGACTCCCATCATTGTTTTGGGACTGATGCTGCTCTACCAAAACTTCTCTTTGGGAGCCTGGGTTTATCTAGCGTTGCATGGAACATATGGTGTTTTGTGGTTACTAAAGGACTGGATCTACCCTGACCAGCAGTGGAAGCAACCCGTTTCCTTGTGGATAGGGTTAGTCATTTTAAGCATGACCAGTCTGTACTGGGTGGCCCCTTTGATTTTGATTAGCAGTGGTGCTCAACCTTCATTTCTCATTGTTGCGGTAGCGATCGCCACCAACCTGCTGGGAGTATTTCTGCACTTTGGGAGTGACGCTCAGAAGCATTACACGCTCAAGTATCGCTCAGGGTTGATTACAGAGGGCTTTTTTGCTCGTTCGCGCAATCCTAATTACTTGGGTGAAATCCTGATCTATCTGGCATTTGCGATGCTGGCGCAACACTGGTTACCCGTTGCAATTCTGGCAGGGATGGTTGGAATTCTGTTTGTACCCAATATGCTCAGAAAAGATCGATCGCTGTCCCGCTATCCTGAATTTGAAGCTTATAAAGCCAACTCTGGACTATTGTTTCCAAAACTGCTGGGAACCCGTCCGTTGGAAAGTGGAGCAGCCCCTACTTCTGATTAGGGGTTTGGTTATACCGATTTGAACGGACTTGTGGGCACATCGAAGTTCTGGAGGGGCTTGGCACTGCCAAGCCCGTACTGGGATCTGCCGTGGTTTCAATTCAAATTGGTATTAGGTGTCTAACTTCGGTGAGTGCTGCGACCGGTAAGCCAGCACAACCCAGCCTGCTGCAATGGTCGCAACCGCCGGAGCAACGACAGGCACCCAGCCCATCTGGGTAAAGATGCCAAAGCAAATCCCTCCTAAGACCAGCAGTGCCATGACTCCCGTGGCACCGGGTAAGGTTGGACGGCGATACCAGGCAAGTGTTGCCCCTGCGACTGCCCATCCGGCAATCCAGATTACCTCAACCCACTCAGCCCAGAACCAGAACAGCGATCGCCCCTCCAGCGCTGCATCCAGGAACTGGCTCACCATGATCGCATGGAGCATGACCCCCGTCATCTTGGGGACATCCTTCTCGATTGAACTGTAGGGGGTAAAAAACAGGCCTTTTGCACTGGATGCCGTTGTCCCAATCAACACAATTCGGTTCTTAACCCACTCCGGGTTGACCTGTCCGGTGAGCACCTGCTCCAGAGTGACCTGCTGCACCGGATTTCTGCCCCGATAGCGGAGCAAGACCTGATAGCCGCGCTCGTCAATGTCCTGGTAGCCACCGGAATGGCTTTCCAATGGCTGAAACAAGGCTTTCCCCAGTCGTGCTGCATTGGCATCCTGTGGAACGGGTTCAAGCTGAATGCTCTGCTGCGCCAAATACAGCAATGCCAGGCGCAGCGAAAAGGAATAAAAGGTCCTTCCCTGATAGTCCGCAAACATCAAGTTGCGGCGAACCACCCCATCTGGGTCAAGCACCAGGTCATTAAAACCAACCCGATGCTCCGGCATACCGGGGGGCGGCGGGGTTGCCGGTGTATCGGCATGACCCAATCTAGTGATCGCAATTACTCTGGAGTCATCCAGTTCCGTCTTTAACGCTGCCTGGGGGCGATCGCGCAACAAATCCAAACCGATCGCCCCTGGCTGGTAAGGCTTCAATTTCTGAAACACTTGAGCCAGTACCCCATCTGGTACCGGAAATCCATGCTTCTGAATGTCTGTCTCCGTAATAGCCACGACCAACAAGCGAGGGTCGGGATCTGAAACAGGACCAATCTGCACCATACGGTCAAAAACTGCCAGTTCCAAAGGTTGCAACCACCCCAATTGCCGCCCCCCTAACACAAACGCCGTGACCGCAAAACTGGCAACCCCAATCACAACCGATGCTGGTGCCAGTTTGCCTTTACGTCGATCTCTCAGCTTTGCCGGATTGCGAGAGGACTCTTGCAATTCCTTTGCGGGCAACCCATCAACCCGCGTCTCTGACATTTTCGTCGTGTCTTCTACGGCATCAGTCCACAGTTCAGTGGGCTGATCAGAGGGAACCTCCGTCGGTTGGTTGAGCACAACCTGTGTGGGTGAATCTAGCGCCTCCAGCACCTCTGTCGCAGAGTGGTAACGTTGACTGAAGTGATAACGGGTCATACAGGTCAAAATGGCTGCCAGTTTAGGACTGACCTCCGTTTCATCCACCCAGACCACTTCGCCCGTCTCCGGATGGGTGGGCAGTTGAGCTGGTTGTAGCCCGGTTAAAGCATAGATGGCAGTCATACCCAGCGCATAGAGATCGCTGTTGTAGCGTGGCTTGCCCATCAACTGCTCACTGGGTCCATACCCCTGAGTGCCAATCCCCACTGTGAGATTAGTTTGTCCCGATTCAGTCGAAAGCTGAGTCTGTATTTCCTTAACCGCCCCAAAATCAATCAGGACGTACTTACCATCGCACTGACGTCGAATCAAGTTACCTGGTTTGATGTCGCGGTGGATGACATGATTTTGATGGACAAATTCCAGCACATGCAGCACATCTCGCAGCATCGCAAGCACGGCTGTCTCGTTCATGCGCCTGAGTGTAACCAGCTCATCGCTCAACAACCGCCCTTCTATATATTCCTGAACTAAATAAAATTCTTGGTTCTCTTCAAAGTCATCCAATAAGGAGGGAATTTGGCTGTGACTACCGAGCTTTCTTAAGGTTTCGACTTCGCTGGCAAATAACCGACGGGCAATATGGAGGAAGCTTTCATCCTGACGGGATGGCTTGAACTGTTTAACCACACATCGGCGGCTCTCTGGTGGCTGAATATCTTCAGCGATGTAGGTCTGCCCAAATCCACCACTCCCCAGCACCCGAATAATGCGATAGCGTCCATTGAGCAGGATTTCCAGCATGGGGGCAAGAAGGAGTCAGGTAAGACGAAGGATATTAAGTAGCTGGGTGTAATTAAATTAAAAATAGTTTGGGGGGTGGAGGGGGTGGAACCCCCTCCCTGGGGGCGCAGCCCCCCCTCCCCCGTCTTACAATTAATTTGAACCACCTACTTACCCAATCACTTATCGATTGTGGCACACAATAAAACCTCCCTTTTTTGACTCTGGAAAATACAAGTCAGGTCATTTTCTCCCTTTAGACAAAGCCTAACCCACTCCTTTCACCAATTTTTCTAGAACTCAATTAGCGTAGGAGTTTAAGAACTTATTAAAGTTAGGGGAATCCTGTATTTCTCTAGGTACTTTGAAAAGTGAGATACCTCCTAACTGCGTCTCTAGCCCCATTGGTTCTGCCGATTATCGGTAGCCAAATGGGGTTTCTGTGTTTAAGGAGATAAGTCGTAAGGGCAGGAGTTTTTAAGAGTTAGTTAGCACTAGACTAAACCTCCGAGGTTTTCAAACGGAGGTCTGGGGGCTTGCTCAATATCAACTCTTCAACGACTCCCTCGATCGCCTGATTTCAACCCTAATTTTGCCGCCAAAGTCGGGAATGGGGGCAGCGGGTTTGGTCAGGCAAACCTGGACTTGCTGAAGGATAGGCAACGTTGTGGGAGGGGCTGGATAGAGTATGGCATGGGCGATCTCGTCTGCCATTCTTTCCAATAGAGCAAATTTTGATGTCTTGACGAGGTGCTGAACGGTACTGATGACGGCGCGATAGTCCAGAGTGTCTTCCAGGCGATCGCTCTTACCAGCGATGGACAGATCCAGCCACAGGGTCAGATCGACCTCAAACCACTGTCCCAAGATTTTTTCTTCTGCTAGAACTCCCGTATAGCCGTAGCAACGTATCCCACTGAGATGAATGCTATCCATGAATCGCGCCTGTGAGGCAGATTTAAAAATGTTAATGGCAGTTTCAATCGGCTGTGCTTGAAATTAACATTGTTCTCCAGCGATTAGTGCATCAGTTCGTGAATCTAATGCTAAGATTCCCTGAGTCTAGAGTTAAAACTCCGTGAATGCTTATGGAGACCGAAGCTGTCATAGGACCCAATGGGTTGATGGATATTGAAGCCGTCCAAAAAGCACTGAATCGTTCCAGGGCTTCGATCTATCGCTACGCCAATACCGATCCGACCTGTCTAAATCCTTCCTACGATCCCGAATGTCTGAATCCTGAACTGCGGCTAAGTAAAGACGACCCGCTTCTGTTTCATCCCAATGAAGTTGCGCGGTTTGCAACGGATGTCTTGAAAATCAAGCAGGTGACGATTGAGGTGCGCGATGTGGCTCCAACGCCAACCCAGGAGTTATTGCAGGCGATTTTAGTAGAATTACAGACCATTCATCAATTGCTGAAAACCCGCCATTGAGGGATTAGCGATCGCAGACTGGATCAACCTCACCACCTTAGAAACCCGTAGGACAGACCACTCGTAGACTGTGGCTTCAGTTTGGCACCTCTGGTTCAGTCGGGAGAGGGATTTTTTATCAAAAATTTAGATCCCTCTCAATCCTGGCTCTAGAGCACCGCTACGATAGAAACAGGAGGCTGAGGAAAAGGGGGAACCCAAGGGGATCGGTGAGTGCTAAAGATTAGAAGCTATAACTTTTTCAACGCCCCCTTAAATTGGGGACTAAATCTAAAAAGCTTGCAGGTGAGATTTTGAGCAAAACCCTGGAGGTTAGGCTCCTCCTGTCTGTAAGTGTTTATCAGGAACCCTCTCTGCTGAAGGGTTCGCTAAAATAGTTAGCAGAGGAGACGATACCAAATTCGTTCTCTACGGGTTAAATAAAAGTACATCGTTGGTGCCACACATTTTTATGGAATCTGGTAGTCAGTCTGATAATTCACCGGGTCGATCTTCTAACCGAGTTGCGGAGATTATTGGAGCGCTCATTGCATTGCTGACCCTCACTTTACCTCTGACCATCATTTCTCACTATTCCAGCAATGGGAATTTTTTACCCCCTACCACCAATCGGAACCTGACCAGGCGATAGTCACCGCGCTTGCATTTCATCAGTGAAATCTTAGAGAATAAGTGCAACTCTATTCGTCCTCCTGGATCGCTATGATCCAAGAGGAAGGTTTTTTAACTTGGACTTTTTTTGGGTTGGACCATGACATCATACGCATCCTCGTCTGCAAAAGCTGAAATGAGCGAACTGCGGCGGTTGAGAACTTTGCTTCCCCCAGAGTTGCAAAGCTGGGTATCGGTTGAAGGAACAACGGCAGTTAATCCTCCCCTGATTATCTCTGAGGAAATCGGGAAAGACGAGGTTGAGGTTCAAATTGACATGGTCAAGTGGGAGCAGTTGGCCCTTGATCAACGAAATCTTCTGTTCTGGCATGAGGTTGCCCGGATTCAGAATGACACCATTCCTAAGGATGGATGGGAAATGGCTGCGTTAGCGATCGGTTTGGGCGGCGCAGTGGGTGAACTGTGGGTTCAGGATGGATTGCTATTGTTGCTGGCATTGTCACTCTGTGGAGTTTCTGGTTGGCGGTTGTGGCAGAAAAACAGCGGCGAAAAGGTGATGAAGGAGTTGATCGAGGCAGATGAGCGGGCGATCGCGCTGGCACAGCGGTTTGGCTATACTCTTCCCAATGCTTACAAAAGCCTTGGTAGTGCCCTCAAAGCCCTGATTGAACAGTCTCCTAAAAAGCGGTTGCGGTCCAGGTATGAGAATCGCTTAGATGCGCTCAAAAAGAGTGCAGCAAAGGCAAAGGCTAAGTTGAAAAATCAAGCTGGCGAAGCCTATTAATTTTTGCCTAGTATTAATTTTCGAGTTATGGATTCTACCCAAACCAGTTTTGTCTGTTAAAACAGCGAAGCCGAATTCTTACCATAAATTTCTCAACCAAAATTTTTTCGGTCAAGAACGAGTTTTCCACAGGCATCTGAGCTTTTCTGGGACTTTTCCACAGACTTGGGGAGGTTTTCCACAGAAATTTCTACCAGGGCAGGTGGGTTACAGAAGGCAATGTCCAAAGGAAAGTTTAAAGAATGATTAATTTTGTTGCTCTGTCATGCAGCTTAGTTCGGTTTCCTTGCTTCGATTGCTTGTCTCACCTGTTCAACTTTCAGTCCTAATGCCTCTGAAATCTGCTCCACACTCAACCCCATTGCCACCAATCGGGGAATGACTTCTAGTTTGCCTTCTAGTTTGCCTTCTAGTTTGCCTTCCTCTGCAACATCTTGATAAAACCGAGTTTGCTTCAAATCATTTAACCCAAACATCGCTTCTAACTCCTGTCGGCTTCGTTGTGGAAATTTATAGATAATGATGTTCTGAATTAATCTTATTACACTCACCCTAAGGGCATCGTCCGCTAGTTCTTGCTGAGTTTGCTGCACCAAACCCTTTGCGGTTGCTATCGCGTTCTGTTTAGATTCCACAATAAGCTGTATGATTTGTATCCCAAGGAATCTTTCAGGGTTGGGTTCTAGCTGATCCAGATACACAATCCGAAGCTTGTGACAGGTTAATAGATGCTGATACTCTGTGGGAATGCCAGGATCTAGTCTGGCTCTGGCAAAGATTAGAACTGCCATCCAATCTTGATTGGGTTTGGATTGTCCTAGGTATAGATAGCTTTCGGTAATAAATCGCCAGTAAATGTCTGGGTCATTTTGGAACTGGACTTCGGTGAAATGGATAGGATATTGATTACTGATTGTTTTGGGTAAAAAGACACCATCGATCCGAAAACTGAGAGCTTTCACTTCAACCGAGGCAAATTCATAGACAGTGGCATCGATGCTAGATTCGCCAATCAATTGAAAAAAGCTGATAGGAAAGGTTTTGAATAGCTGGTAGAAAATACTATCCGTCTTCAAAATAGAGATCGAGCCGCAAAGGTTAATTGCGATTTTACCCTGTCCCTCAACTCATTAGCAGAAAGTTGCTACCTTTGTCCTTTCGTAGGAAGATTTATACAGTGAGCAATGAATCATGAAAGGTAAGCAGGTTTTATTAGCAGGGGGAACAGGAGGGCTGGGTTTGGGTGTTACACCCATGGTTCTGGCGCGTGGTGCCCAGATTACCATTCCTTACCACAGTGCCAGAGAGGTTGAGCGGCTGAAGGGGTATTTGCCTCCGGCGGATGTTGCGCGCATTCAATTTGTGGGGGTTGATTTGACTAACGAATCTGCCGTACAGGAACTGGTGGATAGCATGGGCAGGGTCGATGTATTGATCCATCTGGTGGGTGGTTTCTCAATGGGACCAACCCATGAATATAGCCTGGAGCAATGGCGACAAGATCTGGAGCTAAACCTGACTACTACCTTTCTGGTCTCTAAACACAGTTTGAGAAAAATGTTGGAACATGGTTATGGGCGTATTGTGACTACGGGTTCACGGGGAGCAGTCGAACCGGGCGGGCAACTGGCAGCTTACTGTGCCTCTAAAGCAGGAGTCGTGGCACTGACCAAGGCGATCGCTGCCGAAACCAGAGGCACCAACATTACTGCTAACGTTGTTCTGCCGAGCATTATTGATACCTCCGCTAACCGGGTTGCCATGGGTGCAGAAAATGCTTCTCAGTGGGTGAAGCCTGAATCGTTGGCAGAAGTGATTTGTTTCCTGGCTTCAGAAGCTGCTCGTGATATACGCGGTGCAGCCGTTCCGGTTTACGGGAGTGTATGACGTAATGAGGAAAAACAATGAAAAAAGCTTTACCGACTGACTCCGATGCCCCGAATAGCCTGATCGAAGAAACACCCAAAAAGCTGAAAAAGAAGAAATCGCCAACTGAAAAAAAGCTCTCTAAACAGTCTCGGAAGAAAGATGGCGGTAAGGAGGTAAAAATAGACCCCCTGCCCTATGAAGAGGGCGATCGCCCTAAAAAGTTAAAGAGCAAATTTTACGAAGCGGAACTTGCCAAGATCCAGATGGAACTGGTGAAGCTCCAGTATTGGGTCAAGCATGCAGGCTTACGGGTAGTCATTATCTTTGAAGGTCGAGATGCTGCCGGTAAAGGCAGCACCATTAAACGGATTACTGAACCGATGAATCCCCGTGGCTGTCGGGTGGTCGCATTAGGCGCACCTTCTGACCATGAGAAGACTCAATGGTACTTTCAGCGGTATGTGCCTCACCTGCCCGGCGCTGGAGAGATTGTGTTGTTTGATCGGAGCTGGTATAACCGGGCTGGGGTAGAGAATGTGATGGGGTTCTGTACGGAAGAGCAGTACCGAGAGTTTTTGCAGTCCTGCCCAGAATTTGAGCGCATGTTAGTGAGATCGGGCATTATCCTGATCAAGTATTGGTTTTCGGTCAGCGATGATGAACAGGAACGTCGGTTTCAGTCACGCATGATGGATCCTGCCCGCCGCTGGAAACTAAGTCCTATGGATCTGGAGTCGCGTAACCGTTGGGAAGAATATTCCAAGGCTAAAGATGAAATGTTTGCCCATACCAACATCCCGGAAGCACCCTGGTTCACAGTCGAAGCCGACGACAAAAAAAGTGCTCGCCTCAACTGCATTAGCCACCTTCTGAGTAAAATTCCCTACGAAGATATCACCCCTGAACCGTTTGACTTACCGCCGAGGAAGCCAGCCGTCGGCTACGTTCGACCACCGAAGAATGAGCAGTTTTTTGTACCGCAGGTTTATTAGGGGTAAAGCGAAAAGTTTGAGGAGTGGGGGGGGAAGTGAGAGTTTTGAGTTAAAGATATTTACTTCTTCACTCTTGATCCGTCATCCGTCATCCTTTCCCCATACCCTGCCCCCTTCCTCATTTCATTACCTGAATCCCGGATTGCCTGAACCTTGTCACCCACAGGTCTAAATCAGGATCGGGGATGGCTATCTGCATTTTTTCCCGGATCTCCTCTGCCTGGGATCGGGATTCTGCCAGGGCAAATACGGTCGGTCCAGAGCCAGACATCATGGTGCCGAGGGTTCCAATTTGATCAAAGGTTTCGCGTAATTTTAGGACCTGGGGATATTCGGGTAGCACAACCTTTTCCAGGTCGTTGTAGAGTAATTTGCCGATCTGAATGCCATTACGACGGGCGATCGCTGCCATCATTGGACCCGCATGAACCTGCTGTCGCCGATGTTCTAAATCAGCTTCCCTGAGGTAAGAGTCCCCAAACGTTTGGCGGTAGGTTTTGTATGCCCACGGCGTAGACACTGAAAGACTGCGGTACTTTGCCAGCACGACATAAAGGCTATCCAAGCTCTGTAGGGCATCCAACTTTTCTCCCCGTCCGGTTGCCAGGGCAGTGCCCCCCGCCAGACAAAACGGTACATCCGAACCTAACTGTGCGCCAAACTCTTCCAACTCATCGTAGGTTAGCCCTAGGTTCCACAACAGATCCATACCCACTAAAACGGCTGCCGCATTGCTTGACCCACCTGCCATTCCAGCACCTACTGGAGTTTGCTTATCTATATAGATATCCACGCCACCAAAACGGGCAAAATGCTCTGGAAAGTGCTGGCTCATGAGTGCTGCTGCTTTATACGCCAGATTGCTGCTGTCCACCGGCACCTGAGGATGGTTACACCCGACATGAATCGTTTGCGAACCGTTGGCACGAAGATCAATCCGGTCTGCCAGGTCCACACTCTGGAGAACCATAATCAGTTCATGAAAGCCATCAGGGCGATCGCCTAAAATTTCCAGGTAAAGATTAATTTTGGCAGGAGCCAGCAGAGAGTAGGAACGCATGGGCAAGGGAGAGGGGATGAAGGGTGGAGAAGAGGGGAACAGGGGGAAAAGGGAGAGGAGTTATTGGTTATTGGTTATTGGTTATTGGTTATTGGTTATTGGTTATTGGTTATTGGTTATTGGTCATTGGTTATTAGTCATTGGTCATTTGGTTTTATAGATAACAAATGACAAGGGACGAATGACAAACAACGACCTATTACTCGTTACCGCTTAATTTTTAACTTCCAACTTTCAACTTTCAACCCCCTTCCCCCTGTAATGCGTTACTCAACGCCACCCAGTGCTCAACGCTCAAATCCTCGGCGCGAGCCTGGGGGTTTACCTTCAATTGTTCCAGCAATTGACTCAGTTGGTCACTGTCAATCAGGCTTTTCAAATTATTTCGCAGCATTTTCCGCTTGCTGGAAAAGCCTAGCTTAATCAGGGTTTCCATATGGCGTGGGTCTTGGGCAGGCTGTTCTACCCGGCGGGGAATGAGACGGATCACAGCAGAATCAACCTTAGGTGCTGGCTGAAAGGCTTTGGCAGGGACATCACAGATAAACTGGCAGGCTGCCAGGTATTGCACCCGCACGGATAGTGCCCCGAAGTGAGTAGAACCTGGGTTGGCTGTCAATCGTTGGGCGACTTCTTTTTGCACCAGCAGCACGATCGCCTCAAACGGTTGGGGATTGGGATGGGCAATGGTGCCTAATAGTTTCTCCAGGATGGGTCCGGTAATGTTATAGGGAATATTGGCAACAACTTTGTTGGGATTTTGAAAGTTTGGAAAGGGTTCCAGTAAGACATCCAAACTTAATGAAAGGAAGTCCCCTTGAAGCAACAGAAAATTCTCGATTTTGCCTAATTTTTGAGCCAGGATTTTACATAAATCCCGGTCAATTTCTACAGCCACTACTGCTTCAGCTAGAGGGGCTAGTTGGCGAGTTAAGACACCGGTACCGGGACCAATTTCTAAAATGCGATCGCTCTCTACCAGATCCGCTGCGGCAACTATTTTGTTGAGCGCTTTTTCACTCTGAAGCCAGTGCTGACCAAATTGTTTACGTGCTTTAGGCACTACCTTACTCCGGTAAACCAACCAATTCTCCGTTGCCTGAAATCACTTCACCAATGGCATAAGCTGAAATATTTTGGGATGCAAAATGTTGAATCGTTTTAGTCATCTGATCCGGTGAAGTCAAAACAACTAATCCAATGCCCATATTGAAAGTATTAAACATCGCAGAAAGGCTGACATCTCCTGCCCGTGCCAGCCAGTCAAAAATGGGTAATACTGTCCAGGAACCAGGGTTAATTTTGACTGCCTGACCTGCCCCCAAGCAGCGAGGTAAATTTTCCGGTAGTCCTCCGCCAGTGATATGTGCCATGCCATGAATTTCAAACCCTTGCCGCAGGGCAGCCAGAACCGGCTTGACATAAATTTGGGTCGGAGTCAGCAACACCTCACCCAGGCTTTTCCCCGCCAAACTTTCGGGGCGATCGCCCCAGTCAAAGCCGCGATCGCTGACAATCTTGCGCACCAAACTAAAACCATTGCTGTGAACCCCCTGGCTGGCTAAACCGATGGCAATATCCCCCACCCGGACCTGAGAGCCGTCCAGCAGTTTGCTTTTTTCCACAATCCCAACACAAAACCCCGCTAGGTCGTACTCTCCCGGCTGGTAAAACCCAGGCATCTCAGCCGTTTCCCCACCAAGTAGGGCGCACCCTGACAGACAGCAACCCTCTGCTACGCCTGCGACGACTTGCTCCAACTGGTCAGGGTTGAGCTGTCCAGTGGCTAGATAATCCAGAAAAAACAGCGGCTCTGCACCAGAAGTCAACACATCATTGACACACATCGCCACCAGGTCTATGCCAACCGTACTATGGCGATCAAGAGTCTGTGCCAATTTTAGCTTCGTCCCAACTCCGTCTGTTCCCGATACCAAAACAGGTTCCTGGTATCCCACCGGAAGTTGAAATAGTCCGCTGAAACCACCTAACCCTCCCAAAACCTCTGGTCGGGTTGTACTGTTTACCCGTTGGCGAATCCGGTCTACAAATGCTCGACCCGCCTCTACATCCACTCCCGCTTCGCGGTAATCCATGCGCCAACCTGTTTTTTGTTAAAAATTTCGCCTTTATCCATGCAGGTTGTATTTTAACTGGCACAGGGGTAAGGCAGCGAAGAGAAGCCTGGGATGAACCACGATCGCAGGGAAAACAATCTCTGCGGAGGACGAGCTGTCAGCAAACCCCTATAAAAGGTGTGAAGTTTCTATAAAGTTTCTATAAAGCATCCGGAATGAAAAAAGAGGTTGTAAGCGCTCTCTAATAAGCTTTTGACCTCATTCTGCTTTTGTGAAGCTTTTATGAAGTTCATGGGGGGTTTGCAAGATCCCTGATCCCCAATGCAAAAACTTCGTGATAGTCTGTTGCAGTTCTAAATTTTTGGAGTGAACACGTAACGAGTATGAGTTAGCGAATATGCCAGCCAATTGAGTGTCACATTCGGTTTTCGCTGCTATCTCGCAACAGGTGCCCTTCTCACATGAGTGTATGAATCAAAAACTTCTGAGCGGTCTCACTGCTACCCTGTTGATTTCAACCCTTGGTACTCCTCTCCCTGGATCTGCCAATTCATCTGAAACATCCGACGCAGTAGACCTCGGCTCTAGCAAGAGCCTCAAAGTAGCCGCCAATCAACCTTCTATCCCTATCCTCGATTTAACGAGCGAGGTAGTGAAGTTGGGAGAGCAACCGTCTCAACCAACCCTTGAAGTGAATGAAGCCGCGATCGCTAAAGTTCATGCCCATGAACTGTCAGGGCGCAAAGCCGCCACTCTCTATGTTCGCAATATTCCGGTTTTGACCATCCTCAGTTCTGACAAGCCTGCCACAGAGCAAGTCAAACTGGGAACCCAACTGCCCAGTGAAGTCAAACTGGGAACGCAGGAAAAGTCCATCGACGCTTCCACCCATTCCCAAGCGTTGTCAGAAGCAACCCCGGCAGCCCCCCAAACTTCGACGGCATCTGCTTCTGCCCAGAGGGATGAATTTCTTAGCAAAACCGATGGCAATCAAAACGATCCGGTTTGGCGGGCATCCGAAATTGCCGCTAAATTAAACCAACTCGACCGTGATGGGGTTGATGCTAAAACGATTACCGTCAGTTGGGAAGCCAAAGCCAGTGGCTCAGGGTATGTGATTAAGGCGAGTGATCAACTGCTAGCAGTGATGGACTCTAACACCATTCTGCCTGATACAACTCGTAGTCTGGAGACGGATGCGCTCCAGGCAACCAACCGCCTGCGCCGTCTTTTAGGCAATGCGGATCCCCTCTCTGAGGTTACTGGCAAGCCCCGCCGTCAAACAGATGTCTCAGTCGGTCCCTTCCGAATTGCCCTGAATGGCATGGCATCCTGGTATGGTCCCGGCTTCCACGGGAACCAGAGTGCCAGTGGCGAGGTTTTCAATGAGCACAAGATGACGGCTGCCCACCGAAGTTTGCCCTTTGGGACCCAGGTGCGTGTGACCAATATGGATAATGGTCTTTCCGTTGTCGTCCGGATCAACGATCGCGGTCCTTTTCATGGCAATCGAATTATCGACCTGTCTACCGCTGCGGCCAGGATGTTGGGCTTAATTCAGACCGGGGTTGCCCCCGTTCGGCTTGATGTTCTTACTCCTCAATCTGTGGCGGAGAATTAGCTAAAGGATGGAGGATGAAAGCTAAAGGCTAAAAAAACCTTTTCATCCTTCATCCTTTCCACAGTCCTCTCAGTGCACTGCTCTCCTCCACGCCCTTACCCTGGATCAGTACGCCAAAGTTGCCCAAACCCATTGGGTTGACCATCTGGTGAAGAGCATCCCGGCGGTGAAGAATTTCAACAATTGTTTTCGGATCATGGGTTTCTGATTGACTCAGGGCAGCGATGCGATCGCCCAATCCCAATGCCATCAGAAACATTCCCTGTTTAGTAAAACCGAGGGTTTGCAACCCCCATTGTTCTCCCTGGCGTTCGAGCGCCGTAAAGTCTACGTGGGCAGTGATGTCTTGATGCCCAACGTAGAGGTAAGGATTGGAATGGTGAGTATGACGGTAGTAACACTGCAAAGTGCCCTGGGATCGCATGGGATTGTAGTAGCGATCGCTGGTATATCCATAGTCAATCGTTAAAACGTAGCCATGCTGGAGTTTACCCGCTACTGTGCGAACCCACTCCAAAGCCGCTAAATTGACTTCTGTGCGGTATCCGTCAGGGTAGACATCGGATAACAGGTCAATCCCCACTTGTTTGAAGTACTCCTCTAGCTGTGGTGTAGATAAATCCCCAACCACTTCCACAAATAGTTGGTTTTCGCGATCGTCTTGTTGAGTGGTGACATAGACTTCTCGCAGTTGCCCAGACTCCTTGATCACCTGATGAACCGGCAGAGCATCCACTAATTCATTGGAAAAGAAACAGCCAGTAACCGATTCAGCGGCAAGGTCTTCAAATCCACACCAGCGCAAGCGGCGACCCATGGCGGCAAAGGGAGTTAGCCGCCGCTGCTGTGCTGCAATTAAGGCGGCTGCCCGCTCAATAATGAGATACTCCAGCGACTCAAAAAATTTAGAATAGTTTCGCTGTAAATAGCTCAAAACATCCGCTGCTAATAGTCCCTGTCCGGCTCCCATCTCAACCAGGGTAAAGGGGGTTGGTTGCCCCATTTCCTGCCACATCTGAACAAACTGCTCAGCCAGCATTTCGCCAAAATCTACACCCAGGTGGGGAGAGGTAAAAAAATCCCCCTGGCTCCCAATCTGGGTTGCATTACTAGCGTAGTAACCGTGTAGCGGATGGTATAACGCCAGATCCATAAATTGGGCAAAAGGAATTCTAAAATACGAACTCTCGGCAATCTGTCGAGCGATCAGGTTACCGAGAGTTGAGTTGTTTTTGTTTTTTTCCACTTGTGCCGCCATATCCACCACCAGTAGCGGCTTCCATTGTGACACAGAGCAGAAATCCGACAGGACGAACATTAAAGATGTTTGACGATGCTCTTGCTTTAAATGCAAATGGCATCTATAACTATTCAGTTGTTTCAACACTACACTCCGCACACACCAATAACACTATTCGGCTTTGGCGTACTCGCCTTGCCCAACGTCAAATGTAATTGCGAATTTAGCGTGGGGTTGCGTTTGTTTAAGAACCCGGAGGTACGCCTCTGCATCGTTGCGGCGGCGGAACCGGAGGACGGCTAGTTGACTCAGATTAGGTAATAGCTTGTGAACGACCCAGGGATTGAGTTGTTGTTGGTAATTCATGTTCCAATGGTGAATGGCTAATGGTTTCCTGCTGCCAGGGATCAGTCTGAGGAGACTAGATAGAACTGGGTAGAAATTGAGTAGAAATCGTCCGGTAGATCTTGAGAACGCTATATCTAGTTCCAACCTTGCAGCGTACCTACTATAGATAGCGGTTAACGATCTAAACTGCAAATCTTTTTACATAAAGTTAACTATCGAAAATGTCTATCCAACTCAGGGTCACCCAAAATACCGTTTTCAAGCTGACCAGAGAGCAAGCATCCCGCTTACCTGCTGGGGAAAAGGTTGATGTTGCCGCAGGTCGAGTGTTTGATATTCATTCCTGGAAAGTTATTGATCAAACCCATATCCGCGTAGCTTTGCTCAGGGATTTGTTGGGAGACCCACCCCGCAATACCTGGTGTGTCTTTACTCCCCATGCTCAACTGATTAAGCCTCCCAGCATCCGGGTGACTCAAAACACGGTCTTTAAGCAGTCCACCGCAGACTCTTCTCAATTACCAGCACAGGATAGGGTGGCGATCGCTGGTGGTCGGGTGTTCAATCTCCAGTCGTGGGGAAATGCCAGTAACAATCACCTCAAACTTGCCATCCTGTGGGACACGCTGGGCACCCCAGCCCGTAACACCTGGTTTGCCTACGCCCCCCATATTCAGTTCATTAACCAGCAACCGCAGGTGGTTCCCATTCCGCAACCCTCGACGGGGACAGGCGGATTGCCGACAACCGTGCGTCTAAACGTACCCCATAAAAGCCAGCTTGATAATGCGCTCAACCCCAGCGGGGCTTGTAACGTGACCTCGTTTGCAATGGTGATGGCTTATTTGGGCATCCGGGGTAGTGGAGTGGGGCAACTAGAGGATGAACTGTATCAGTATATGGAAAATAATGGCTTGAGCCGTTGGGACCCCTACGACCTCGCCACTATGTCTCGCAACTATGGGTTGGTCAATAACTTCACAGAGCGGGGTAGCCTGTTCGACATTCGGAAGGCGATCGCAGAAGGTCGCCCCTGCGTCATTCATGGCTACTTTACTGACTTCGGCCACATTGTCGTTGTGCGTGGTTATGACCAGTATGGGTTCTTTGTCAACGACCCCTATGGCGAGTGGACTTCCTCTGGTTACCGCAATGACCTTTCTGGAGCGAATCTCCACTACTCCAACTGGCTAATCCAGTCAAAATGTTCACCTGAAGGCGACGATTACATCTGGCTGCATCGGTTGGCTAGAAGGTAGGGGAAGGAGCGAAGAGTTGAGAGTTAGGAGTTTTGAGTTGAAGATATTTGTTTCTTCGCTTTTCACTGCCAATGCTTAACTCTTCAATCCTCCCTGACGTTCATCTTCGCTCTGCTCATTAGCTACAGAATCCCGTCGGTGCTAAAGAGGTGTAGAAACGAGGGGTTTTTGCAGTGGGTTTAGCTAAAGGTTGGAGATGGTTGCCACTGAGGGCATAGAGTTGGGTGGTTGGTTGGGTCGGGCAGCAGAGCGGATCATCGGGAGCATGGGTGACCATATCGACCCGGACGCGGGTGCGGTTGATGGTAATCGACTGAACTTCGACCCGATCGCCCAGCAACAGGGATGTCTGATTCTGAGGGTTCTCGCCCACATTCTCAACGGTAGATAGGTAAACAAACGTCCCATCTCCACCTGCGTTCACCGTGAGCAAGGTCGCTGCGTCTTCTTTGCCATCCCGGTTTAAATCTCCAAAGGCGATCGCACCGGATTTGTTCACTAAGGCAACCCTCAGCTTTTTACTGGCATGTTCATAAACACCATTCTCAAGCTGAAAGGTGGCAAAGTGAGGCAACTGGTAACGGGTATTTTTCAATTTCTTGGTTTTCTGACACCAGGATTGCTTGCCGGGACTCCACCCTGAAAAAGCGGTGCAGTTATACCAGGGTTTCGTCAGCGTTGAGGATGATGTTTGGGCAATCACCTCAAGCACGGTTTCAACCGCTGAAGATGGCTCGGCATAACTGATGCCATAGTCGCTGAGACCTATTATGCCTAAACAGGCACCCAGAGTCAGTAAGGCTATTTCGCGTCTCATCTTAAACTCCTCTCACCGAATCTTGCGATTCATCCACCTTTGACGTGACGAAATTTCGTGGAAATCTTTCCCGAAAACCAGATTTTTTTTCAGGGTATGGGTATGGGGAGGACAGGTTATGAGATGTGGGGGACAGAAGATCCGTTTAGAGTGAAGATTGAAACCATAAATACCTCCCACTCAACCCTCAGAACTCAAAACTCTCAACTCAAACTCTCAACTCAAACTCTCAACTCAAAACTCTCAACTCAAAACTACTTATACCCCCCACCCTGATCATGAGCCAACCTATTATCGGAGTCATGGGACCCGGTGAAGGCGCAACTAATCAAGAGATGCAGGCAGCTTACCAGCTTGGTAGGCTGATTGCTGAAGCTGGTTGGATTTTGCTGACCGGGGGACGCAACAGCGGAGTTATGGATGCCGCTAGTCGGGGAGCCAAAAGTGCTGGTGGGTTGACAGTGGGAATTTTGCCATCGAGCGATCGCCGCTATCTCTCGGAAGCCGTAGACATCCCCATCCTGACGGGTATGGGCAGTGCCCGCAATCACATCAACGTGCTGTCCAGTCAGGTCATGATTGCCTGTGGTATGGGTGCCGGAACCGCTTCAGAAGTGGCGTTGGCGCTGAAAGCGGACAAGCCTGTGATTTTACTAAGTCCCAGTGCAGAAACCCAGGCATTTTTTCAAAGTTTGGGAAAGGGACAGGTATATGAGGTGGAAGAAGTGGCAGCGGCGATCGCCCTTACCCATCAATTTCTCTCAATCTCAAAATAAGGCGTTGTTGAATCTGGAAATGAAAAAGGTGCTGGATGCTTGAAACTTCGTTTCAATTCATCCAGCTTTTCAGCAACGCCCAAAATAACGACTCAAATAGTGGCAGCAGATAACCTCAAACTCAATCCAGCACCCTCCGCTAGTGTCTCAGCGACCGCTCCAACCTGCCCGCACCACAAACTGTACTGGGGAAGGTCAACCGTCAGAATGACAAACATCCGGCACCTAACAACCAACCACGCCCCCACCCTGTGGGAATGCTAACGGGGAACATCCTTCACGGCTTGCCACCTACCACCTGACCCGCGATTTCTTCCGAGTGTTCAGTCGCCCATGTTTGGCGATCAGTAACGATTTGGGCGAGATGGGATTCAATGGTCTCCCCAGTTAGCAAAACGCCAAAATCGTCGGGTACTGGTTCACCTTCATAGATAAAAAGCCGATTCAACACTAAATCCCCAACTTCTTTTCGGTAGTGGGAGCTATCCCAAAAATGGGTCATGCGATCGCTGACTGGCTCCGTTGTAATGCAGTTATAACCAGAAAAATCCCACACAGGGGTGATTTTCACCACTTCCCGCTTCCAGGCTTCAAACTCTGACCAAAAACCAGCCTTGCGTAATGCTTCCCACTGCATCGCATGGGCTGGGGAAATAAACACTTTTAAGTCAATATTTCTAGCTTGGCACATTTCAACCAGCGCTCGTAGATCGGCTAAAAAGGCTTGAGAAAGCTGAAACCGTTTATAGTATCCTTCCGTATTCAAATATTCAGAAATGCTAGTCTCAAACCGAACCCGCATTGGCTCTTTGACCTCGCCACCGTAAACAAAACGCATTCCATCAGAGGTATAGAGATAGGAAGCATTGGATTGAAAGCTTGATTCAACGGTTTCTAAACTTGCGTTCAGAGCATCGGTTGAAAGTAGCATTTTCAGTAAATCCTCTGGTCGCATGAAGCGCTGTTCTAATCGGCTTTCATCAAAATCGACCGAGTTAGTTTTGTATTGATTGAACATAAAAAAATCGAGGCCCAACACTACCTGTTTCAAGTCAGGTTGATTTGCCAACGCATGTTCAAAATAGCGCTTGACCTCATACATATTTGGTCCGACTAATCCCAGGTTATAGGCGGGTTGAGTATTGGCAAAAGCAGGATGTTCCGGATCAAGCCCCCAATCCGTTCTTGATGAGCCTAACAGAATAGTTTTAGGCTGTTGCTCAATCACATCAATGGCTTTGAATAGACGAACATTCGCAAACTTTCTGGGCTTTAAATCGTTCAAGCGCTTAACTTTAGGAGCATTCATAACGCCATAGGGATCAATGGCTGCATTTACCAGCCCAAATCCTGATACTCCCACCAGAGCAACCGTCAGTAATAAAAGGTTATAGCGCTGATACTTTTTCATCGTACTTTTGTCCCTAAAACTGGAAGTATAAAAATTCGGAAACACGGTTTAGCGAAATTAGACACAGAATGGTGACACTACCAAGAGCGATCGCCCACTGCCAGGATGGTTGAAAGCGCTGCATGATTTGCTGAGTGTTAGGTAATGCAACAACGATCGCCAAAAGTAATGCTAATTTGACGATAGCTTGCTGGTAATTGAGCGGTAAATGAGGAAACTCAGTAAACCCTACTCCCCATTGACTAAATGCTGGAAAAATCCTTTGAAAACCGCCAAGTAAAGTAACACCATTCATTCCCAACATTGCTTTGTACAACGCCAAAGCCTCGATCCAATTGGTGGCTCTAAACACAACCCAGCTAAAAATAACTGCAATAAAAGTCAGCAACCAGGCGATAGCAATCGGTAGCTTCAATCCCATTTTTTCCCAGCCGTGGTTTACTGCCAAAAAACATCCATGTAAGCCACCCCAAATCACGTAAGTCCAGCCTGCACCATGCCACAATCCCCCCAGAAGCATAGTAATAATTAAGTTCATATATCGGCGCAAGGCTCCCTTCCGATTTCCACCCAAAGGAATGTACAAATAATCCCGCAAAAAGTTCGATAGGGTGATGTGCCAGCGTCGCCAGAAATCGACAATTGACGTAGCTTTATAGGGAGAATCAAAGTTAACGGGCAGGCGAATATTGAAAATCAAACCTAAGCCGATCGCCATATCTGAATAACCAGAAAAGTCAAAGTAGAGTTGAAGAGTATAGGCGATCGCACCAAACCATGCTTCTACTAAATTGACATCATTCGCATGATTAAATACCTCTGCCACCCAGGGAGCGAGGGGATCAGCCAGTAAAACTTTTTTAGCTAAACCTAAGATAAATAGGGTCAGACCAAAGGCAACATTTCGGTGAGAAAAAACAAAATTCTTTAGTTTTTGGAACTCTGGAATTACTTCGTTGTGGCGTAGGATAGGACCTGCGATTAGTTGGGGGAAAAAGACAATGAATAATGTATAAGTCAGAAAATTATAATTACTTTCAGTGGAGCTGCGATAGGCATCAACTAGATAGGCAATTTGAGTAAAACTATAAAAGGAGATACCAAGAGGTAAAATAATTTCGGGAGTTGACAAAGTTGTTTGAAAAATTTGGTTGAGAGAATCAATGACAAATTCGAAGTATTTGTAATAGCCTAAAATAGCTAAATTAAAACTAATCCCTAGCCACAACATTACCTGAGAGCTTTTACTACCAGATTTTGCAGCGCTTAAATAGCCACCAAAGCAGAAATTTCCAATAATTGAAATGACCAGCAACGGTACATAGGCAGGATTCCAGTACCCATAAAAAATGAGCGAACTAAGGGTTAACCAATAGGTGGCAAGTTTAAGCAGTCGAAATCGTACTAACCCAAAGAAGATAAGTGCCGTAATGGGTAAAAAACAAAAGATAAATTCATAAGAGTTGAACAGCAAAGGGATTTTACTCCTTTCATCTAATAGAATGAACGGAATCAAAATGATTCAATGATGATGAGTGAGCATGGTGGAAACGATCACCATACCGCAGGTAGATTGACTAGCCGCTAATATCAACTTTGCAAGCAGTCAATCCCAAAATGGAAAAACTACTTACAGGCGGAAATTTAGATATCCTGACCTACTCCGCACTGCTACTCTCGTCCGTTTGGAAAAAAGGGTTGCCGAACTGATGCCGCAGTCCACTAACTCAGCTATTCTCTTGGACAAAAAATGCGGGATGGCTTCTACTCAGGGTGGAGTCTGTTCCTCAAAAACATTTGAAGCGAAAATGTTTTGAGGAACAGATTTTATTGCAATGAAAATTATCTTCTTCAACCGCGATCGCTGAATGCCTGTCAGGGGAGGCGAAATCGAAAGGTTTAACCTGAACATGGTGGTAAATCCCTGAGATCTAGTAGGGCTATCACGCCATCGGCTGGCAGTTAATACTCAAGATAATTACTTACCGCTCAAACGTTCTTAACTGTCAGTATCACGTTTGGACCATAAAAAGCCAGTCATAAAAATCGGCTTACCCAAAGCTTTGCAGAACATTCAGTAAGTTTACACTCGCTTAACAAAAAGACTTCCCTAACTTCCAGCGAAGGGGCAATCTAAAAAACGAGTTCATTCAGCTAGTTGGGTGTCGTGATGAGAGCTTCCCAGGGATGTCATTCTATAGATTGCTTAGGTGGTGCTGAATAGCAGTATGAATTGAAAGTCTTCAATTCATACAACGCTCAATTCATACCCAAAATCAGCAACGCCTCAGACTATGACAATGTAGGGCGAATTAATCGCGGATGCTTTCCCCGCTCGAACCAATGCCTGGTAAATCATGGCAGACACCTCTCCCCGGGTCGCATCTCGTATAGGGTTAATCTGACGCACATCGGGGTAACTCACGACCAGTCGCTGCTGAGTTGCGGTTGCAACTGAATTACGGGTGTTCTGAGGGATATTGTCCCGATCTGTAAAAACATTCAACACAGCGAGATCGGCGGCAGGTAGGGCGAGTCCACTGACTAGCGAGAGTAAGGTATGCAGCTTCAGAACATTTTGATTGGGCTGGAAGGTGCCATCTGGAAAGCCCGAAATGAAGCCCCCCCGGTACGCCTGGTCGATCGCCGCCTTTGCCCAGAAGTTAGCCGGAACATCTGAAAAGGTGATGGCTGCCCGTTTAGCGGGTGGGTCGAAGGCTTTAGCAATGATGGCGGCATACTGTGCCCGGTTGATGCTGGCATCCGGTCGGAAGGTGCCATCCTCAAACCCGCGAATCAGATTTTGGTTGGCAAGCCCCAAAATAAAGTTGGCTGCCCAGTGCCCCTGAATGTCCGTAAAGGTAGGGGCGGACGTATCCACAGACACAATGTAGGGGGAGGCGATGGCGGGTGCCCGGTTTTGCACCACCAGAGCTTGATAAATCAACGCAACGACCTCACCCCGCTTAATGTCGCGCATCGGTTCCAACAGCCGCACATTGGGATGATTGACCACCATCCGCCGCTGGGTTGCCGTTGCAATTTTATCGGTGGCATAGCTGGGAATCTGGGCGCGATCGCCGTAGAAGGTCAGGGCATCCAACACGCCACCCGTTAAACCCAGACCGTTCACTAATGCCACCATTGACTGCACTTTGGTCAAATTTTGGTTGGGGCGAAAGGTGCCATCTGGAAATCCTGCAAGAAAGCCCATCTGGGTTGCCTTCTGAATTGCCCCAGCCGCCCAAAAATTACTGGCAACATCGGAAAAATTAGTGGCAGGCTGCTTTGCCGGTAGGTCAAAAGCCTGCGCAAGAATGGCGGCATACTGGGCACGGGTGAGTGGCTCTTCCGGTCGGAAGGTGTTGTCTTCAAACCCGCGAATGTATCCTCGACTGACTAACCCCTGGATGAATCCAGATGCCCAGTGCCCTTGAGTATCGGTAAACCCAGAAGGCGGCGTTGGGCTGGGAGTAGGGGTAGGGGTAGGAACTGGGGTCGGCGTCGGCGTCGGAACCGGGGTGGGAATTGGTGGTGGCACCTCGCTGGCAACAAAATCGACGGCACCCTGCACCCGCAGGGGATTGAGTTGATTGCCCACGGACAGAAGGGTAGAAGAGGTGGCGTTTTGCAAGTCAAACTCAGTGTTATCCCGTAAGATATTGCCACCGGGATCCTGACTCTTACCCAGGTCGGGGAATGCTCTTTCAGCCACTACCAGCCCAACCTCGGCATTTTTCTCAATCAAATTTGCCCTTAAAACTGGTCTACAGTCCCGGTTCAGAACTATCCCAGAGCGGTTTTCAACAATCCGATTTTCGACCAGCAACGGTGCAGAATGATCGCTGATAGCAAATCCAAACCCCGTCTTTTGGCAAACATTCCGTCGCCATTCCCCTTTGGCATTTCGGACAATGGTAAATCCAGTGGAAGCATTTTGAATGGCAACATTATCCAGTACGGCAGGACTGGCACTACCTGTCGCAAAAACCCCTTCCCGTTTGTTGTTGATAAAGGTATTGTTGGCGATCGCTGGATTGGTCGATTCGACCCACACGGCGGTTCCGCGAATCTCTGGATTAGTGACCGTGACCCCTCGCAGTTGGGAATTGTTTTCCATCCGAAACGTCACATTCTGGCTGGCAAAAGTGGGACTGAGAAAAGCACCACTACCCGTCACCACAATGCCACTACCCTTACTGGCTTCATTACCCAGGACGGTTACTCCACTGGCAACCACCAGGGGAAATTTCTCTCCCGTAGCTGCGTTGTAGGTTCCCAGAGAAAGCTGAATCGTTGTCCCAGCCCTGGCTTGCTGAAGGGCACGGGCGATCGTCTTGAACGGAGCCGCCTGAGTTCCGCTGCCACTATCATTACCAGAGGCGGGATTGACATAGAGGATAGTCGAAGTTGATTGCACCATGATGAGTTGAGGAAGAGAGAGGGGTTGAGAGTTGAGAGTTGAAAGTTGAAAGTTGGGAGTTGAGAGTTGAGAATTGAAAGTTGAAAGGTGAGAGTTTTGGGTTGCTAACTCATTGCTACTGACCACCGACCACCGACCAATAACGTAAAATCCCGATGTTGATTATTGCCTCCAATTGGGAAAATAGCGATCGCCTGTTGCATTCGTTGACAATTCAGATGTCAGGGGATAGGGGCAGGGGTTAGAATCTCTCATCGTTTTCATTAACCATTACTCTCCTTAACTCTTAACTCTCAATTCTTAACTCAAAACTTCCAACTCACTCCGCCCCTCCGCCCCTCTCCCCTACAATGGTGTAAATGTAAAGCTTCAGAAAAACAATGCTGAATCTTGTCCTGGTGGCGAACGGAATGATCGGGCTGGTTTGTTTGTTTATCGCATGGAAGCTTTGGAAGCTCAAATGTTATCTGGCTCACGCTGCGGACACGTTAATTTCTGCTGAACACAATGTTCATCGGGTACTGCATCCCGCTCCTCGTTATATTGTGATGGGACAATTGGGTACGTCGCATCTGCGGCAGAATCTCGCAGGCTTGGAACCTCAGATCCAGCGGATTCAGCAGTTAATGAGCCTTTTGAGTCTGGGGCGGCTCGTTTGGCAGCAATACTTGCCATTTGCTCCACGCCCTAAACCTGGTAGAAGACGCTTCAAGAAACGATGAGATGGGCACAGATTCTACTGGAAATTGAAAAATTGGTGGTGTTGCTGAATAGAACATTGCGGCAGAATGGTGAGGTAGAGTTAGATGGTGTAAATGTCCAGGACAGCATAACTCCGGGGTTAGGATTTTAAATTGAGCAGGCTTGACGTTGTTTGTAAAGGATAAGACCGGAAGATGTCGAACAATCGTTCTGGAGCATTTATTGGGGGTTTGATTGTAGGGGCTGCATTTGGCGCGGTGGCTGGTATTTTGGCGGCTCCCCGTGCCGGTCGAGAAACCCGGCAGTTGCTGAGGAAGTCTGCCGATGCCCTGCCGGAACTGGCAGAAGACCTATCAAGCAGTGTTCAGCTTCAGGCTGATCGGTTTTCCGAATCCGCACTCCGCAATTGGGATAGCACGTTGATTCGGTTACGGGAAGCGATCGCCGCTGGCATTGAAGCCACTCAGCGAGAACGTGAGGTGCTAGAGTCAACGGAAGTGCAAGTGACTGCTCAGGTTGATCAGCCTGTTCACGATAATTTGGTGTAGGCATTCAAGATTTAGCGCTTGAATTTATTGAAATTTTAGACATCTGCTGTGACCGATCCCCTCTTCTGGCTAGTTTTGTCACTTTTGTTTGTCACTGCCAGTTTGACCATTGTGCTGGCAGTGGCAATTCCAACGTTGAGGGAACTGTCCCGCGCTGCTCGCAGTGCCGAAAAACTGTTTGATACTTTGCGACGGGAGTTTCCTCCTACGCTGGAGGCAATCCGGCTGACTGGATTGGAAATCAGTGAGCTAACGGATGATGTCAGTGAAGGGGTGCAGAGTGCTGGCAACGTGGTGAAGCAGGTCGATGACAGTCTCAGCAGTGTGCGGAAGCAGGCTCAAAAAGTGCAATCGGGAACTCGCAGTGTGATGCTGGGAGTCAAGGTGGCATGGCGGACGTTTATGCGATCGCAAAAACCTGAGCGGCAGCGGCGATCGATGGACCGACTGCCGCCCCCCCGACCAGAATTTGACCTGGGTAATAATCCTCCCATTGCAGACAATTTTTCAACCCCAACTCAGCCAGAAAACTTTCCTGTGTCTACCGAAACCCATCCAAATCTTCAGCATTTTCCCGATGAAGAATTTGACGGTGAAGGGTTTGATGATGAAGAGTTTGGTGACGAAGAGTTTACTACCGAAGAATTCCCGACCAGCAACCGTTCCCAGAGTCGATCCTTTAATTCATAAGATAGATAGATAGATGCTCGTTACCAAGCTCCAGCTTGGTAATGTTGGACTGGAAGCTCCAGCTTCCGATGGCATCCGGGAAGCCCTGGCTCTCTATCGAGGGGTTACTAAGCCGGAGCTTAGCAACCAGGAGAATGCTGCTAAGGGATGTGCCCCAAAATAAAGCACCCGCTAGACAAGCTGCTCCACGATGGATTCCCGCCTGCGCGGGAATGACGTTGGGACTTTATTAATTTGCGAGTCCCTAACCCGACGAGTCGGGGAATTGCCTGAGTCCGTGCGATCGCAAATGGATGCACTATCTATTGTTCCATTGGAAGCGTTAGGAGAAGCGTTGCTGGATTTCTCTGATCTGTCTGATTTAGGGGGTTGGTTAGCAGGGCAGGGACAGTAGGTAAAGCTCTCCAAAATTGAGGCTTCCGGGTTTAGACCTCGGAGGTTTTGGAAACCTCCGAGGTCTGTCGTGGCGAGTTTGGGAATCTTAAGAGAACCATTGCCGCCAAGCTGTTTCCATGCCACGTCGAGATCTCACCTTCCAGCCAGAGCATTACTACCATCTCTACAATCGTGGTAATGACCGCAAGCCCATCTTCCTTGAACGGGAAAACTACCTGCATTTTCTGCGCCTGGTACGACGACATTTAATTGAACAAGCCCTTGATGTGCTGACCTATTGCCTGATGCCAAATCATTACCATTTGTTAGTGCGTTGCAAAACAGATGCCGTATCTGAAGCGATGCAGCGGTTATCAATGGCTTATACAAAAGCAATGAATCGCCGATACAACCGGGTAGGGTGTCTATTTCAAGGGCAATTTCAGGCGATCGCGGTGGCTGGAGACGAGTATCTGTACCATCTGGCAAGGTATATTCACCTCAACCCGGTGAAAGCTGGCATGGTGACTCATCCTAAGGAATGGGAATTTTCCAGTTATTTGGAATACGCTGGATTGCGATCGGGCACTTTGCCCAGACTGGATGTTTTACAGCAGCAATTTGGGTCGGAAGCAGAGTATCAGGCGTTTTTGAGTCCTGAGGCTGGTGATCTGGTTCGAATCAGGAAGGATTTTGCGACGACTCTGACTGCGCTCATGCTGGATGAGTAAACTGTGGGGTTTAGACCTCGGAGGTTTTTGAAAACCTCCGAGGTCTGTTGAGTGAACTGGTTTGACCCTCAATTTGCTGGTGTGCGATTTGGGGTTAGACTGCCAGGCTTAGACCTCCGAGGTTTTTGTAAACCTCGGAGGTCTGGGGTGGAAGCCACAGGGGCGTGGTGCCAGGTAACGAATGGCTGAAAGGGTGGAAAATCGTGTAAGAACAGGGTTATTACAAATCTTTGGAAACGTCTAGAACTGCGGTATGTTACAGTTCACAAGTCTCTGCGTGAGAGAAGAGAACCGCACCACTTTCCCTCCACCTCCTATCCCGTGGCGGCGGTGGCGCCTCAGCCCACGGCTGAGCGCCGGAAACTCTCCGGGAGGAGATAAATCAAGGTTGAAAGTGAGGTCATCGTAGACCAACCATGAGCCGTCCTTGTGCCAGCCGACGCGATCGCCAAATTTCTCCCACTGGTCATTGTATTCCATTGGGCTACCGCATTCCTGCCAGATGCGCTTCTGCACACTGAAGCCCCATTTGCTGTTGCTGTACCTGACCCACAGAGCATCAATCGTCCTTAAATCCGCACAGGGAAGCGTTTTCAACTCCTCTGGACGAATCCAGTCACCCTGCTTTCTGCCAACAGCTTCCAGTATTCGCAGGTAGGTTTCCTGATCTGCCCCCTTCCAGTCCTGTGCCTTCAGCAGGTCGCGCAGGCGGGTATAGTCAATTCCCTTTTCGGATTTGAGGTCGTCCTGGGTGGGGGGAGGAGAGGGGTGGATGGGTGAGGGGGTGGATGGGTGCTGGGGAGGTGGAGAGGGAGCCATAGCCTTGGGTTCAGAAGGTTTCCTCTCTTCGGGTTGGGCGGGTGATGTCAGGTTTACCCGATAGGTTGCCAAAACGGGGGCAATGTCTTCATCCCGCAGTTTCAAGACCCGCTGAAAATACTGCAAATCATCCTGACTGGTTCCACTTAATTGGGAGTCATCCTCCAGGGTTTCCTTGACCGCCTGTTCAAACTCATTCAACTTATCCCAAAACACCCGGTAGGGCTGCAACACCTCGTTTGCAATGGTTTCAGCCATCTGGGGAGACAATCCCAACTCCTGCCAGCGGAATTTCAGCGCCCGCTGGTCAATCGGTGAGAGTTTGCCCCGCTTCTGTTTGGCGCGTTCATCCAGTTCCTTGCGATAGACCAGTTTGGGGTCGCCCTGGGGAGCGCGGGCAATCAAAATCTTGTAGCCTTCCTTCACCGCATAGATTTCGGGCTGCATGGTGGGTGCGGCTTCCTGCACCTTCTCCCTGGCGTATTCGTGTAATTCGTCTACGGTGATCTGCCCATCATTGTCGCGATCGGCGGCTCCCGTTTCTAATCCCTGCACCAGATAGCGGGTGTAAATGCTGCTGCCTTCTTTTTCGTAGGACACCTGGGTTGCTGTGGAAGAGGTCAACACTGCCCGCCCTTCGCCGCCAAGTTGAGTTTTTACATCGATCGCTTCATCTGCGACTTTTGCCCTCATGTCGTTGGCAAATGCCCCACTAAAGCAGCAGTCGAGAATCAACACCTGCCGTTTAGACCGACTGCGACTCATGTACCCTTGCAGAGCAGTGGCAGGAACCGCTGTACTGGTACGAATCTGTCCCTGGGAATTCTTTTCGGTAATGCAGGTAGCGAAGTAAAGGGTGCCATTGTCATCTCTGACTCCATGCCCGGAAAAGTAAAGCAAAATCAGGTCATCGCGGCTCCGGTTCTCAGTGAAAAGGATTTCGATCGCCGATTCCATCTGGGTGCGATCGGGATTGGGTAACACCTGAACCTGATCAAATCCCCCAATACCAGAGCTTTGCAAGACACACTGCATTCTCTGGATGTCTTCCTGGGTTCCAGGTAAACCAGACAACCCCTCTCCGTAATCACTCACCCCAATCAGCAGTGCAATCTTTGCCATCAACCCTTACTGGTTTCACTTTTTACTACTCTAACCGTCAGATGCGAAATTTTCTCTAACGCCTGCAATTGCTGTTCTAGTTCCTCTGAAGTGCGATATTCCAGCTTCACATCCCCATATTCAATTCTCAGGGTTGCCCCTACAATCCGGGTTTTGAGCCAGCCCAGCACTGCCAGGAGATTTTTTACATTCACCTCCGCCTTCAGAATACCCAGATCAACGCCCGCTTCTCCCGCCTTACTCCCCTCTGGTACATCGGTCGATCGCGCCAGGGATGCCTCCTCTGCCAGTCCATCTTTCAGGTCAGTTACCAGGTGTTGAGAGTATGCCTCCAGTTCTTCCGGTTCCAGATCCAGTCCGGCTTCGTTCAGGTCAATAAAGAGATCAAGGGTTGCTGCCATTGGAATATTTCTTCAAAGGAAAGTTCTCCAAAATTCTAATCCCGATTGGGCGATCTCCTAGGCTTAGACCTCGGAGGTTTTCCAAAACCTCCGAGGTCTGGGAACCCCGCTTCAACCGGATTTAACGAAGCTTGCTGGCAAAGTTAGCCGGGTCTTGATCGCGTCGGTGCTTAATCGGAATCGGAGAACCCTGTCCCTCACCCACTAAAGCTGCCGTTTTCTCCAAAGCTTCTCTCAGCCGCTTGGCAGCATAGATCGACATGTCGCGGGGGACACTGATGCGATCGCGCAGATACCGCAGGGCTGGGTCTGAGCCAGTTGGGGGTGTACACGCTTCACCCGTCATCATCAAAGTGAGGGCACACCGCAACGCCTGATCAAACAACGGGGCATCCGCAGGATTGACTCGAATAATATTGGTACGGTGCTGTATCACCCGGTAGAGGGCTTCCTGCCGAGAATTTTCCGGCTCCGGGTAAGTCGCATCGGGCAAACCAAACCAGGGTCCGTTATCCACTCGATGCTTATTTAAGAGCATTTGCGGCTCACCATTTTCCCAGCAGCCTCCCATCTGAGGTGGCAAATCATGCACATGGGTATGGAAGTCGCTCTGAGTACCGCGATAGGTCGGTCGGCTTTCCATTGCCTCAAACCAGGCAGCGAAACGAGGATTATCCTCCCGCAAGGAGTAGCCTTTGTAGTAGTACAGACTGGCATTCATGCGCTCCACATAGGGCGTAAAAATCACATCAGTCGTGCCAAATTCCTCCAGGAAATAGGGACCAGGGGTACTCGCCAGGGCAGCCTCGACCTGATTCACCACTTCGATAAATTGCTGTCGGTTACGTTGTTCTTGCCGGGGTAACGTGGGTGGATAGCAAAGCCAGCTACACCAGGCTCTAAATAGAAGCCGCTCCAATCGTCGCAGGGGAATGACCAGCGGATCGGTCATTCCCTGTGCCAACGGACCAAAAACCTGCTCTAGAGCGATCAAAATATCATCACTTTCTGTAATCAGCCGTCCGTCCAGTTCGATCGCCGGTAACATCCCCGATGGCACCTTGCGTTTGTACCAGCTTTCCTTCTCCCCATAACAAAACATCGTTACTTTCTCGATGCGGTAAGGAATTTGTTTTTCCTCAAGCCAGAGCCAGATCTTCTGGCAGTAAGGGCACCAGGCATGGTTGTCTCGGTACAGCGTAACGCGCACTTCAGACTCACTCTGCCCAAATAACCGTAACCGAGCTTGAGCGTTAGTCGGTCCATTGACCGGATCAATCTGAAAATCCGTAAGAGCTTCGAGTTCTGTCCAGCTTAGGGGGGCAATGGTCATGCGGGCATGGGTCCTGAATGATCTCAACGTCTCTAAAAGCCTATCCGAAAAGCCGTAAACTGCTAGACCTGGTACTAGACCCAGGAAGTTTTCGGATAGGCTTTAAAGTTAACTTACTCTACCCACCCCCCAGGCACAGGACTGGAAGAATCGTCTAGGATCGGGGGAGGAAAACGACTCTGTTCCTGTACCTTCGAGCCGAATCCATGTCTGAACTGCCCTTCAACCTGAAAAATACTTCCCACTCCGGTGAATTAAATGGTGAATTAGATCAGGAGCTAGATGAGACAATTTCCGGGTTTGAAAATATTCAGGCGGAACTGAATTATCGTCAGGCACAGAGCGCCCTACGAGATCTGGTAGAGAATTTGGATCTGTCTCCCCAGGAGCGCCGGGGCTTGGAGCCAGAAATTGGTGGGCTGGAGTCGATGCTGGACAAGCTTGATCGCCAAGTGGTTCACATTGCGGTGTTTGGGATGGTAGGGCGGGGTAAGTCATCCCTGCTGAATGCGCTCCTGGGTGATCAAGTATTTGAGACGGGACCGATTCACGGTGTCACCCGCGTTTGCCAGAGTGCGAATTGGAACATTACCCAGGAAACGGTGGAGGGGAGCGATCGCCCTCTGTTGCGGGTGGTTTTGCCCAGCATTGGCAATTCCCATATTGAACTGATTGATACTCCCGGTATTGATGAAGTCGATGGAGAGGCGCGGGAAGCACTGGCACGCCAGATTGCCAAACAGGCAGACCTGATCCTGTTCCTGGTCGCGGGTGACATGACCAAGGTGGAATATCAGGCATTGTCTGAACTGCGAGAAGCCAGTAAGCCCATCCTGCTGGTGTTTAACAAAATTGACCAGTACCCCGATGCCGATCGCATCGCCATTTATGAACAGATTCGGGACCAGCGGGTGCGGGAACTGCTGTCACCGGAGGAAATTGTCATGGCAGCGGCTTCTCCCCTGGTGGCAAGGGCAGTGCGCCGTGCTGATGGCACAATGGCGGCTCAGTTGAGCGTGGGAAAACCCCAAATCACTGACTTGAAACTGAAGATTCTGGAGATTCTACATCGGGAAGGGAAATCCCTGGTGGCGCTCAACTCCATGCTGTATGCCGATGAAGCCAATGAGCGGTTAGTCGAGCGCAAGATGGAAATCCGCGACCAGAGCGCCAACCGTATCATCTGGAATGGGGTGATGACGAAGGCAGTGGCGATCGCCCTCAATCCCGTTACGGTGGTCGATATCCTCAGTAGCGCAGTGATTGATATTGCCATGATCCTCTCCCTGTCAAAACTCTATGGAATTCCCATGAACCAGCAGGGAGCCGTTAGTCTGCTGCAAAAAATTGCCATTTCGATGGGTGGTATCACTGCCAGCGAACTGGTGGCAAATCTGGGCTTAAGTTCGCTGAAAACACTATTAGGACTCTCTGCCCCCGCTACGGGAGGGGTTTCCCTCGCTGCCTATGCCTCGGTTGCCCTGACCCAGGCAGGCGTGGCAGGGGTTTCCTCCTACGGGATTGGACAGGTGACCAAAGCCTACCTGGCAAATGGCGCATCCTGGGGACCGGATGGACCCAAAGCGATCGTGACCCGCATCCTGGCATCTCTGGATGAAGCCTCGATCCTGAACCGAATCAAAGACGAATTACGGGCAAAGGTCGATCTGAATCGCCGTTCAGTAAAATAAAGTGCTTTAAATCAATAAAGTACTATGGGGTTTACTAATTCCTTTGCTGAAAAATTGCTCGCTTCAGCGGCTCACCTGTTTGAACTGCTCGATCGTTTCCATCAAGGGCACGTCCTGGTAGTGGGCGATCTGGGGCTGGATGAGTTTCTCACCGGGCAGGTCGAGCGGATTTCGCGGGAGGCTCCCGTCCTGATCATTCGCCACGACAAAACGGAGCAGGTGCCGGGGGGCGGTGCCAATGCCGTTTACAACTTTGCTTGCCTGGGGGCACAGGTCAAAGCGGTGGGTCTGGTGGGCAAGGATGAACAGGGACGGGCACTGCGCCATATTTTCATGGCAGCGGGGGTTGATACGGCTGGAATTTTGGAGGATGGCGATCGCCCCACCGTCACTAAAACCCGCATCTCCGGACACTCCCGCCAGTCTGTCACCCAACAGATTGTCCGCATAGACCGCAAATCGGATGACCTGCCCAGCCTGGAACTGCAAACCCAACTGGCAGAGTACATTACTCAACACCGGGAACAGGTCGATGCGATCGTCTGTTCTGACTATGGAGATGGCACCCTTACTCCCCCTGTGATTGAGGCTGCTCTCGCCCACCCCTGCGCGATCGTAGACAGCCAGAAGTCGATTAAGCGTTACGTCGGGGCAACCATTTTTACCCCCAACCTGCCCGAAGCAGAACTAGCAGTCGGTTACCCCCTGAGTAAGCTCTCCGAAGATGCTGTGGATGAAGTAACCATCCGCCAAGCCGGGAACGATCTGCTGAAAATGACCCAGGCAAAACAAATTCTGATTACCCTTGGCAATAACGGCATGAGCCTGTTTGACCAGGATGGCAGCGAGGAACACATCCCTGCCTTCAATCGCACCGATGTATTTGATGTCACCGGAGCCGGGGATACGGTAGTTGCGGCATTGACTCTGGGACTGACGGCAGGCGCTACTCCCTGGGAAGCTGCGGTCTTAGGCAACCTGGCAGCTAGCATCGTCGTGCGCCAGTTTGGCACCACCACCACCACTCCAGCGGAGATGAAAGCCGCCCTTCAAGACTTGCTGAATGAGCTTTGAGTGCTGGCTGAAGCCTGACCAGGTATGCTGGATAGCCTATTCTCAGCAGATTGCAAAACAGGTGTACGAAAATCCAAGGCATTTATCCATCCTGCTAAAGAAGGTGACGCGATGTGTAACCTGGTAGCCCAGATCCCCGGCACCTTGTTGATCTCCATAAATTGGTTAAAGTAAATTCGGCAGATGCCAGGGATCTGGGGATTGTCGCAGACGATGTTAATAGCCATCCTGGAATTGAGGCAAAGGATCAGATTGTTGAATTTACCCTATGAAATCTATTTCCAGCAGGCAGGAACTTTGTAGATTGCTGGACGACGGTAGGCACTCCTTCAGTTTTGTGATTACCATGTGATCGAAGAGTTTTGGGTTATTCGGGCAAATTCATGTTTGGGGTTTCCCCTGTATTTAGTGTTTGTGCGTCCGGTGATTCCTGGCTCTGGGCTGCCTGGAATAGTCTTAATGATGCCCATGCCTTTCGAGACAAACCCGAAAAGCAGTTATCCATTGACTGCTTATTCTTTGCGGAAGCCCCATCAAAAGAAGCTGCAATTAAAACAGCCCATTCATTGTTAGGTACACACATTACACAGATTGGTAGTGAGTGGGCAGCAGAAGTTTGCAAAGTACTTGAAAAGCAGTCAAAGATTGATTCTCCTATTGATGCAGATCAACATGAGGTGGTCACGGGTGAGCTTCAGAAATGCCTTGATCGGCTTTATGCTTTTACTGGATTGAGTACGGTCAAATCGACTGTTGAAGAACTAGTTAACGTTACAAAAGTAGCTCAAATGCAGGTACAGGCAGGCATAAAAGCCCCTTCCATCACCAGGCATTTAGTGTTCACAGGAAATCCTGGAACGGGCAAGACAACGGTAGCTAGAATTTTAGGCGAAATTTATAATCATCTTGGAGTCTTATCTCAAGGACATTTTGTTGAAGCCGACCGAACCAATTTAGTTGGAGAATATTTAGGACAAACAGCACCCAAAACAGCAAAGGTAGTTGAATCTGCTCTAGGGGGTGTACTTTTTATTGATGAAGCTTACTCCCTTGTTCCCGATGGACGTGGAGATATATTTGGGCAGGAAGCCATTAATACCCTCTTGAAGATGATGGAGGATCACCGGGAGGATTTAGTCGTTATTGTTGCTGGATATAAAGCTGAAATGTCTCGTTTTGTTGGCTCCAATCCCGGACTAAAATCCAGATTTTCAAGGTCAATTCATTTTGAAGATTATTCTGCTAACGAGTTAACTGAAATTTTCAAGGTCAGATGTGAACAGCATGGTTATCTAATTTCGGAAAAAACTTTGAATGCAGTACAACAGTTATTAAAGCAATTTGAGGATCAAATTGGAGAACTTGGAAATGGTAGATTTGTGAGGAATATCTTTGATCGCTGTGTCGCTATTCAATGTAACCGCTTAGCGGCATTAACTAAACCATCAAAGGAAGATCTAAAAACTTTTCTACCTGGTGATGTTCCAAGTCGTGAGCAACTAGAACAATATCTTCTTTAAATCCACATTCCAGTCAGCTTAGATCTTATAGACCGTGAGCACTACCGCTTGAATTGACTTAGAAATTTATAGATTTTCTGGTTTTGATAAGATTTGTCAGAATATCTTCTACCGTTACAAAAATTATGAAAAAAGCTCAGATTCTAGAAGCAATCAGGCAGATGCCGAATGCGGAACGATTGGAAGTTATTGAACTTGCCTTGCAATTGGTACGCAAAGACATGGAGAAACCCGAAAAACTCAGCTTAAGGGAGGCGGCTGAAGCCATGCGCCCCTACTATGCAGAAGGCAGCGATCTGACTGGGTTTGTTGATACTTGTGGTGAGGACTTCTACGAACACCACGACTATGCGTAGAGGTCAGATCTGGCTTTATAGTGCCGATCCCACTATTGGGGATGAAATCAGCAAGACCCGTCCTTGTGTGATCGTCAGCAATGACGAAATTGGGATTCTTCGGTTAAAGGTCGTTGTACCCGTTACAGGCTGGAATGATGCATTTGCCCTAGTTCCCTGGATGGTCAGGCTTGAACCCACACCGGAAAATGGGTTGAGCAAGTTGTCAACCGCTGATGCATTTCAAGTGCGTTCCGTTTCACAGCAAAGGCTGATTAAGCAAGTGGGAACTCTGGATACTGAGACGATGCGAGAAATCAGCCAGGCTTTGGTAGTTGTTCTGAATATTAACAGTTGAGCTAGACGAGCTATAGACCGGTAGGAAGGTTACCCACCCTACCGGTCGCAAAACAGTTGAAGAAACTGCTCTACAGCCCTGCCATCACTTCACGGGCAGCTTGCAGGGTGCGATCGATGTCCTCATCCGTATGAGCCAGGGAGGTAAACCCTGCCTCAAACTGGGAGGGAGCCAGGTAAATTCCGCGCTCCAGCATCCCCCGGTGGAAGCGGCTGAACTTTTGAAGGTCAGACTTCTTCGCATCTTCGTAGTTATGCACTGGACCTTCCGTAAAGAACAGCCCAAACATGCCGCTGATGTTGCCACCACAGGCAGGGTGTCCAGCTTCCTTAGCAATTTGTAGTAGCCCATCGGCTAACCGTTTGGTCACCTTCTCCAGGTACTCATAGGAACCGGGTTGCCGCAAAATTTCGAGGGTTTTGATCCCGGCAGTCATTGCCAGGGGATTCCCTGATAGGGTACCTGCCTGATACATTGGCCCCGCAGGCGCAACCATTTGCATGATGTCCTTACGACCACCGTAGGCACCCACTGGCAAACCACCGCCGATCACCTTGCCCAGAGTCGTCAGGTCAGGCGTAATGCCAAACTTCTCCTGGGCACCGCCATAGGCAATCCGAAAGCCGGTCATCACCTCGTCAAACATCAGCAACGCCTCATACTCACGGGTGAGTTCCCGTAGCCCTGCCAGGAAGCCGCCATCAGGCGGAATAAAACCGGCATTGCCCACAACTGGCTCTAGAATCACCCCAGCAATCTCACCTGGATTTTCCTCAAACAGAGCCTTGACGGCTTCCAGGTTGTTGAAGGGAGCGGTGAGGGTATTTTCTGTAGTCGATTTGGGTACACCAGGAGAGTCGGGTAGCCCCAACGTCGCCACCCCAGAACCTGCTTTCACCAGGAACATATCGGCATGACCGTGGTAGCAACCTTCAAACTTGATAATTTTCTCCCGCCCGGTAAATGCTCGCATCAATCGCAGTACAGACATGCAGGCTTCTGTTCCAGAGTTGACAAAGCGCACCATTTCAATGCTGGGAACGGCATCAATCACCATTTCTGCCAGCGTGTTTTCCAGGGCACAGGGCGCACCAAAGCTGGTGCCTTTTTCCAGGGCATCATGCAGTGCCTTCAGCACATCGGGATGGGCATGTCCGCAGATAGCAGGTCCCCAGGTGCCAACATAGTCAATGTACTGGTTCCCGTCTACGTCCCAGACATAAGCACCCTTGACTCGATCGAACACAATCGGCTGTCCCCCAACCGATTTAAAGGCGCGTACTGGAGAACTGACTCCTCCGGGCATCAATTTTTGAGCAGCGGCAAAAATTTCTTCTGATTTGGTTGTTTTTAAGCTACCGATGATCAATGTTGTCTCCTTAAGTTTTATGACTGAAAGGGTTTACAGGTAGAAGATCAGCCTTAGGTGATGAGCGTGTTTTGCTGAAGCGAATTACTATTGATTATCCCATCTGCTGGAGGTGACTTTCATGCTATACAAAACGAATCGGGAATTACCTTCCAATATTCGCGATCGCCTCTCGGAAGCCGCGCAGAATCTCTATCGGGTCGCCTTTAATTCCGCTCTTCAATGGTACGGCGAAGAGGCAAAAGCACACCAGATTGCCCGTAGTGCTGTTAGAAATCAGGTTGTCAATCCTAACAGCGCCCTCATCAGCTAATTCTTCATTCAAGTCTAAAGGATGTTTGATTAAAGTCCAGGGGCTTGTCACATGACTGCTTTCCTCCCCTGGAGTTAATTTCAGTGGAGCCAATCTCTCACGAAGTTGAGGTGAATGGTACTGAATTCACAAGTTTCAGCCCCCCGAAGTCTTGAAGATTCCGGGGGGCTTAGTAGAGAATATGCAGACAAAACCTGCTGTCGCAGGTTGGGGAAGCCCGCGATTTCCCTGAGTCCGAGGCGACAGTCCATAGCTTCTTTCTCCCCTCTCCTTTTCTTTCACCTCCTACCACCTGACTAATGAACCAACTCCTGACCCATGCCACCGTGGTAACCATGAACCCCAACCGGGATGTGCTGGAAGATGCGGCTATTTACATTCAGGACGATCGCATTCAAGCGATCGACACGACTGAGGCATTGTTATCCAGATACCCCGATACCGAAGTGATGGACTGTGGCGATCGGGTCATCATTCCTGGCATGATCAACACTCACACCCACTTGTTTCAAACCCTCCTCAAAGGCTTGGGCGACGACCGGGTACTCAAGGATTGGTTCTGCGGCATGACGGGACCATCCGCCACCCAACTTACAGCCGAAGACTGTTATGCGGCTGCCCGTCATGGTTGCGTAGAAGCAATTAAATCTGGGACTACGACGCTGGTGGACTTTATGTATGCCCATCCACAGGGACAATTGACGGAAGCCGTGATTCAGGCATTCCAGGAAATCGGAATTCGCGGTATTGTGGCACGCGGCTACTTGACCCTGGGAGAAGAATTTGGCGTTCCCCCATCGTTGATTGAACCGCTTGACAAAGCCCTCTCTGATGCTTGCCAATTAATCGAAAAGTATAACCAGCCAGGGGCAAGGGTTCAGGTCGGGCTGGCTCCTTGCATGATCTGGAGCGTTGATCAGGATACGTTAGATAAAACTCGCAAGTTGGCAAGCGACCTGAAGGCACTGATCACGATTCACGTTGCCGAGACACCCTTTGAAATCGAAAACTCCATGCAGCGGTTTGGCATGCCCGATTTGCAATACCTACAACAGATTGGCTTTCTAGGACCGGATGTGTTGGCAGTTCACTGCGTTTATTGCGAGAGCCGGGATATTGACATTCTGAAACGGCATCAGGTCAAAGTCTCCCATAATCCCTGTAGCAATATGTATCTGGCATCGGGTTTTGCCCCCATTCCTGAAATGCTGTTACAGGGAGTGACGGTTAGCCTTGCCTGTGATGGTCCTGCCAGCAACAATAACAGTAATATGATCCACACCCTGAAGTTCGGAGCGTTGATTCACAAAGGCTACCACCGCGATCCAACCATCATCACCGCAGAAAAGGTGTTGGAAATGGCAACCATTGACGGAGCGCGGGCATTGAGATTAGAGCATGAAATTGGCTCGATCGAACCGGGTAAAAAAGCCGATCTCGTCATCCTGAAACTGGACAATGTATTTGTTACCCCCGTCCATGCACCCGTGTCGTCTCTTGTCTATTCTGCCCTGGGTAATGAACCGGAAACCGTACTGGTAGATGGTCAGGTTGTCATGAGCGATCGCCAGATGGTAACGGTTTTTGAGGAAGAGGTGATGCGGGAATCGCAAAAAGCAGCGGATAACCTGGCAAAACGGGCAGGTACCGATCGCTTCAAACGTCGCCCCTGGCGATCGTCCATCACCTAAATCGGTTGCTGCTCCTACTCAGCACCCATTTTAGTATCTGAGTATAGCGGTAAAATCACAGTTGAACGAGGTCTCAATTGATCGGGGTCTCAGTTTATACTTAGCTTTATCGTCGTTTTAGTGAAGACTTTGTCGTCACTCTGCCCCCTACGGACGACCTGATCTCGCAAAAAGCCCCTTAATTGTTTGGCTGACGACATTTTAGGGAATTCTGCTTTTAGAATTTTCCAAATTGGGGATAAACATTAACCAATGGCAATGGTTGAATCTGATTCTGACAACCAGCAGCATTCGCCTTCCCTGGCGAAACTGTGGGGTAAGCGATATGTGCAAAGTCTTCTGGGGTACTCGCAATCCTTGAGCGATCGCGATCGTGACCAATTCGCTGAAGTCTCTTCCCTGGAAGGGCGGGCACGAACCGCCGCCAAACTGCTCAAATCCCTAAACTTTGCCAGTGCCCAAGCCTGGAGCAAAACAGAGTCTTTGTTGGCAGAAGAAGTTCAACGCCATCAGATTAATCCCCAGTATATTGACCCCTGGCTCATTGCCCGCGAGTCCCATCAACTGTTTGAGAAGGTTTTAGCGGTTTATCAGCAGGGAAAAGCGCCCCAAAGTCTGGCAACGGCGATCGGCGCAGAATGCGGGCGGGTACGTCGGGTTGTCTCTGCCCAAGACCCGCGCATTATCGGTTTCACCAGTATGCAAATCCACTACACCGGGCAAATGTTACTGGAGCCGCTCTCCGATACCGAGCAACTTTTGATGACAGACTATTTCAAAGTCCTGGATGATCATCTTTACATGCCCCTCCAGCGAGCATATGAAGCGGCAGCGAACCAGGATCAAAACTCTTTTGAATTGGCAGCCGTTCAGTCCTTGTTACCCCAAAGCGGAACGATCGCCCAAACGATTTGCAATCGAGTCATCCAGGAATTTAGTAGTTATCGATCCCACAGTGGACCTCTGGGAGACGCTCAACTATTGATTTCCAGCATTCGAGACGTAGAAATGTTTCAAATCTACCTCTGTGTCTGTGCCCTCGAAAACAATATTGCCGCCTTTCAGGAGGAACTCTTTCCCTTGTGTGTCATGCTCTACCCACCCTTGAAGGTAGAGTGGTGGCTAGTGCGGTTGCTGGTAGAATTACTGGAACAGGCAGTGAACAAACGAATTTCAACTGTTCTCGCTAGTTATTTCCACCCCTATTTGCAAGCCATACAAGAATTATTTACGGCAGAAGTAGTTGGTGCGTGAAGTAGTGATTTAGCAGGTGTTAGGTGTTAGGTGTCAGATGTCCGAGGGAGACGGACGAGACAAGATTTTGTGCTTGCTAATTTGTCCTATCCTTAGGGCTATCACCTTCCAGAGCATTGCTTCAACCCATGCAAAAAGCGGGAAGTTTTCCAAAACTCCCCGCTTTCTTGGTTAAAGGCTAAATAAGAAATAGCGGGTCAGGTTTTGTCTTAGGCTGGTTGGTTTAGAACAACAACCAAAAACTAACAACCAAAAACTATCTCACCCTAAGCAACCCACTTCTGGGCAACCGTTTCAGCCAAATCTACAACTCGCTGGCTATAACCCCACTCGTTGTCATACCAGGCAACCACCTTAACCATATCGCCACCCATGACCATAGTCAGGGCTGCATCTACAATTGAGGATTCATCTGTGCCTGCATGGTCACCAGAAACCAAGGGCAGATCGCAGTACTTGAGGATCCCTTTCATCGGACCTTCCGCCGCACTTCTTAAAACATCATTCACCTGTTCGGCGATCGTGTTTTTTTCAACTTGAACCACCAGGTCTACGATAGAAACATTAGGAGTGGGTACCCGCAGCGCAATCCCGTTGAGTTTGCCTGCCAGTTCGGGCAATACCAGGGCGACGGCTTTTGCTGCCCCAGTCGAGGTGGGTACAATGTTGATCGCAGCCGCCCGCGCCCGACGCAGATCCCGGTGGCTTGCATCCAGCAACCGCTGATCACCTGTGTAACTGTGGGTGGTAGTCATCGTGCCTTTGATGATGCCAAAATTTTCATGGAGAACTTTGGCAACCGGCGCAAGACAGTTTGTGGTGCAGCTTGCATTGCTAATGACATTATGTTTGTGGTGGTCATAATCCTGATGGTTAACACCCACAACAAAGGTTCCGTCATCGCCTTTACCAGGGGCGGTAATTAATACTTTTTTGGCACCAGCCGTAATGTGCTTAGAGGCACCCTCTTTGCTGATAAAAACCCCAGTTGACTCAATAATCAAGTCAATGTCCCACTCCTTCCAGGGGAGATTCTCTGGGTTGCGATCGGACGTACACTTGACTGTATGACCATTAACCGTAATGGTATTCTCATCCGCACTGACATCACCACCAAACCTGCCAATCATCGAGTCGTATTTCAATAGATGGGCGTTGGTTTTGGGGTCAGAAGTATCGTTGATAGCGACCACTTGCAACTGGCTATTTTCTCTAGTCAGCCAGCAGCGCATAAAATTACGCCCAATACGTCCGAAACCGTTAATTGCTACTCTAATCACTGCGTCTTACCCTCTGTCTGCTAATTAGATACCCACAATCAAACCGATCATAAGACTCTATGGATCCCAGCGCAATCACTTCCCAGTTGAGTACCACCGCTGTAAGCACCGCCGCACTGACATCCCAGCCTCTATGAGAACTTATTCCTTCCAAGAAGCCTGAGATAGGGATCGGCAGCCTTTGCACTGTATTTTCCAATTGTTAAAGTCTATTGAGTAGGTATTTTAACTTATTTTGCGTACAATTTCAGCTTTTTAATGTAGGTTCTAACCACATCGGGCACTAAGTATCGAATTGAACGGCATTCCAGGCAATATTGCCGAATTAGGCTAGATGAGATTTTCAGCAAGGGCATTGACAAAAGATGCCAGTTGGGGATGCCTATTTGAGCCGCAACTTGCTGACAGACTTCTTCCTCCCATGCTTCCCCCTCCCCATTGATCTGTCGAGGTGCTACAAGCCAGGTGCATTGTGTCGCCAGGGTTGAGCTATTGCGCCATTTAGGAAGAGTCTGAAACGCATCTGTGCCAAGAATCCAGTACCAGTGCGTGTTGGGGTAAAGGGCTTGCAACCCCTTCAGAGTCGCGATCGCATAGGAAGTGTGCGATGGCTCAGCTTCTAGACTGGATAAACTGAATGCAGGCTGATCGGCGATCGCTAACCGCACCATTTCCAGCCGTTGGTTAAACGTAGGCATTAACTGACGCTTATGGGGAGGATGGTAAGTTGGCACCCAAATAATCTGATCAAGCCCAAACTGATCTAGGGCAGTTTCGGCAACCAGGAGATGACCCCAGTGAACTGGGTTGAAGGTACCACCGAAGATTGCAATGTTGTGCATCGAGAATCCTCAGTAGAAAGTGATGACCACATGGGTGGAGGAAGAGGCGGGAAACTCATCCACATAGCCTATTCCCTTCTCTACAAAGGTAGAAATTTACCATGGCAGTCCTCAATCATTGGTTGAGAATGAGAGGCTGTGTGAAAAAGGATTTCAAGGCAACCCAATCTCACAATCCAATCGGATTGCCACATTAGCCCTGGGAGCGCTTAGTACTTAAATTTCTACCCAATATTCAGTGGATAGGAAACAAACTTTTGTGTAGTCTGACAGATGTTTACTGGGAAACTTGAGTATAAAGTCTGAACTAATATTTAGGAGCTAACAATAATAAGGAAATATCAAGAAAACTTTTTGTAGCCTATTCAGCCTCGGTTGATTGAGGCACAACCTACTCAGGACAGTTTATTGAAGCTCAGGTGAAATAGCTGATCAAATATTTTGTAGGCATAATAATATCAAAAAGTTTTCAATAATTTCACTGAGCATCTGTAGAAAGGATGAAAGGGGTGATATAACTTTCACGGCAACCAAAACCCAGGCTGTTCATAGCGTCGCATTTAGCTGTGACTGGCAAATTATTGAAAGCCTATATCGACAAAAAGGTAATCCTTGATATGATAGCGCGTGATATTGCTGTGGTGTGGTGTGTAAGGAGCTAGAATGCTGAACTCTGTCGATTTCACCGGCAGACCATTTCACTTTATCGGTATTGGTGGAATTGGAATGTCAGCCCTCGCTTACGTTTTAGCCAAACGTAAGTTACCTGTATCTGGATCGGATCTGCGATTGAGTCATATTACTCAACGCTTACAGGAAGAGGGTATCCATGTCTTTTGGAGCCAGGATCCAAATAATCTAGAATTTTTCAAATCGGATGCTGGCTCAGGTAATCCAGCGCTAGCTGCCAGCAAGTCCGGTAATGGGTCCTCTGAGATAGAAACAAATGAGATAGAAACAAGTGATATAGAAACAAAATCTCAGGATCAGAGAGGACCAGCGTATGATTCAGTGCGGGAGAATCATCCAGCAAATGGTTTGCCTCAAGTGATTTGCTCAACGGCAATTCATCCGGCTAACGCTGAGTATATGGCTGCCCGTGAATTGGGCTGTCCTATCTTCCATCGTTCAGATGTACTAGCAGGACTCATTCAAGAGTATCGTAGTATTGCGGTAGCTGGGACCCATGGAAAAACAACAACTAGCAGCCTGATTGGCTATTTGCTGCTGGAAGCAGGATTGGATCCTACTATTGTTGTGGGTGGCGAAGTAAACGCATGGGGAGGAAACGCCCGCTCCGGTGATGGAGATTTCCTGGTTGCCGAGGCTGATGAGTCAGACGGCTCCCTGGTTAAGCTGGCAGCCGAGATTGGCATCGTGACCAACATTGAGCTTGACCACCCAGATCATTACCACGATCTGAGTGAAGTCGTGGACATTTTTAAGACCTTTGCTAATCACTGTCAAACCCTGATTGGTTGTATCGACTGCGCTACAGTGCGAGATGCCCTCAAGCCTGCCATCACCTACAGCCTGGATGTAAATTCTGGGGCTGATTATACGGTTGACTGTATTACTTATCGTCCCGATGGGACCACTGCCAGAGTTTGGGAACGGGGAGTGATCCTGGGTCGGCTGGATGTTCGCCTGTTGGGGCAGCATAATTTAAGTAATGCGCTGGCTGCCGTTGCAGTTGGGCGTTTGTTAAAGTTGGACTTTGCCGCGATCGCCCCCGCGATCGCCACCTTTGAGGGTGCCCGCCGTCGATTCGAGCATCGAGGTGAGTACAATGGCATTCTGTTTGTGGACGACTATGCACACCACCCCAGCGAGATCCGGGCAACCCTGACCGCTGCTCGTCTGCAAGCAAAATCATGGCGAAATCCGTTGCGGCGGCGAATAGTCGCAATCTTTCAGCCCCATCGCTATAGCCGCACTGAAGCATTTTTATCTGAGTTTGCAGCTTCGTTTGAAGAGGCAGATGTCGTTGTCCTCACCGACATCTACAGTGCTGGTGAATCCAGTACAGGGCGGATTACAGGTCAACAACTTGCTGACCTGGTAGCCAGCCACCACTCCAAGGTTTATTATGAACCTTCGCTTAAAGCAGTCAACCAACTGCTGACGGATGTTTTGATGCCGGGAGACATCGCGCTATTTCTGGGAGCAGGCAATTTGAATCAGCTAATTCCTGAGTTAATGGCGCTTTGCCAGAACCTTGAACAGGGTGTATCTCAAGGCTTGTGCAATCAGGCCTGAACAAATCTCATCGGTTGAGATTACCAGAATAAAATCCACTAGCGGTGCTTAGTCTGGGGCATCAAAAAAATTCATCATGACTCTCTCATACGACCCTCCTAAAGTGAACGTTTCTGGGGTAACCCGGTTGAGCCTTGAACCCTACAAATACTCTCAGGTAGACAACGTTCAATTGATTCGACTTCCTGGTACTGATAATTTAATTAAACCTCTGGTTCCCCTGGCGACTCTAACCTCTTTCCGGGTTGGCGGACCTGCCGAATGGTATGTCGCTCCTCGAACTCTAGAGGAACTGCAAGCCAGTTTTGAATGGGCGCAGACCCAAGGACTGCCCGTGACTATGCTGGGGGCAGGCTCTAATTTACTGATTAGCGATCGCGGACTACCTGGTTTAGTCATCGGCACTCGCCGCCTGCGTCGCTCCCACTTTGACCTCGAAACTGGACTGGTAACGGTTGGTTCAGGCGAACCCCTGCCCCGGTTAGCATGGCAGGCTGCCGAACGGGGTTGGCAAGGGCTGGAATGGTCTGTTGGCATTCCTGGCACGGTAGGCGGCGCGGTTGTCATGAACGCAGGTGCCCACGGAGGCTGCATTGCTGACTACCTGGTCAGCGCTCAAGTTCTTTTACCAGACGGCACCTCAAAGATGTTGCTGCCTCAGGATTTGCACTATCGTTACCGCACGTCCTTCTTGCAAGGTAAGGGTTGGCTGGTCACCCAGGCAACCTTTCAACTGAAACCGGGTTTTGATCCAACCGTGGTCACGGCTGCCACAACCGAGCATTTAAATCACCGTCGTACCACCCAACCCTACCATCTGCCCAGTTGTGGTAGCGTCTTCCGTAATCCCAGCAGCCAATATAAAGCAGGCTGGCTAATCGAACAAACCGGACTGAAAGGCTATCAGATTGGCGGTGCCCAGATAGCAGAACGCCATGCTAACTTCATTCTTAACTGCGGCGGGGCGACTGCCAGTGATATATTCCAGCTCATTCGTCACATTCAGCAAACCGTTGAGCAACACTGGTCGCTTCAACTGGAACCCGAAGTGAAGATCCTGGGAGAGTTTCAGATGGCATAGGAAGAAAGTGTCATAATTAAACAGTTGATTGCTCAAACTAACTCATCATCCGTATACGCTATGTCACAAGGACAGGGATTTGGCTTCGGGCTTGGCAAAATGAAAGAGCTGACAGAAGCCTTTAAAAAAGCTCAACAGGTTCAGGAAGGAGCCAAGCGCCTTCAAGAAGAACTGGAACAGATGGAGATTGAAGGCGAGTCCGGCGGTGGACTGGTCAAGGTTGTGCTGAGTGGCAATCAGGAGCCTATACGAGTGACAATTTCACCAGACGCTTTAGGTGAGGGGGCGGATGTCCTGTCTGACCTGGTTACCACTGCCATGAAGGATGCTTACAACAAATCGACCGCGACCATGCGGGAGAAGATGGAAGAGTTGACCGGTGGGCTAAACCTGCCAGGAATGTAGAGCACCCTTCAGTGATGCCTTATAAGCTACTCTTTGTCTGCCTTGGTAACATTTGCCGTTCTCCTTCGGCGGAAAATATTATGAATCATCTGATTCATAAAGCTGGGTTAGACGGGCAAATTGTTTGTGACTCGGCGGGCACGTCTGGTTATCACATTGGTACCCCTCCCGATCGCCGCATGACCGTTGCTGCCAAACAGCGAGGGATTGTGCTGCGGGGAAGTGCCCGCCAGTTTACCAGGGCAGACTTTGAAGCATTTGATCTGATCCTGGCAATGGATTGGGAAAATTTTGCTAATATTGGCTACCTTGACCCGCAAGGGAAGTACCAAGACAAGATTCGGTTAATGTGTGATTTTTGTACGGTTCACACTCTGAAAGAAGTACCTGATCCTTACTATGGTGGTTCAGAAGGATTTAATCAGGTGATTGATTTATTGCTAGATGCCTGTGAGGGGTTATTAGATCACGTTAAGCAAGAGTTAGCGAGTCAATAACCCTTCCCCATCAAACTTTTGTTTTTAGACCAAATGGTGATCCATTGCGAACCGAACGAGTTCCGCACGATTGCTGGTATCGGTTTTTTTAAGCAGACTACTCACATGTTTTTCAATGGTTCGCGGACTGAGATGCAAGTGTTCGCCGATCTGAACATTAGAAAAACCATCTGCCAGTACTTTTAAGACTTCTTGTTCTCGGGGTGTCAGGTTGAGGGCAGCGATCGCCATGGCTGGTAGCGGTCTTTTGATTGGCTCCACCGACTCCGGATGGAAGTTCTGCTGAGTCGTAGAAGGGGCATGGGACTGGCTTCCTTGACCGCTGGGAGACCCTTCCCCTCTCACAAATCGCCACTCTGACTCAATCATCTGCTGCCGCTCTAGCAGATTTCGAATCACTGCGCCCAGTTCCTGTAATTCAAAAGGCTTCGATAGATAAACATCGCACCCCATCTGATAACCTCGCACCCGTTCTCGCGTCTCGGTTCTTGCCGTCAGAAACACGACGGGTAACAGTCTTAGAGCAGGACGCTGGCGAATCTGACGGACTAGCTCATAGCCATCCATCTGGGGCATGGTGATGTCAGTTACGATCAGGTGAGGCTGGTAATCTTCAACGAGCTTAATTGCCTCACGACCATTTTCAGCCGAGACAACGAAATACCCAGTTGCCTCAAGATAATCGCTGATCGATAGGCGAGTGCCAAGATCGTCATCAGCAACAAGGATCGTCAGAGGCATAGAGCAAAAGATACAGGGACATTCACCCCTAGAATAGGTCAACTCGACCTAAAATTGCGAAATTCCAGGAATTGTCAGCCGTTCTGGTATGGAATGACCATCAAGCCATGAAACAACCGATGAAAGGTATGAGCTATGGGGCTTTTGGGTCATTGGTCATTGGTCATTGGTCATTGCTAAGTTAAATGACCAGTGTTAAACACTAACCTTTAGACTAGCGGGTTCACCGGGATCACCATGCAAGGTAACCCCACGCTGATTTGAGGCGAGATGACGACAAATCTTATAAATGGTTTCGGATTGATCCGAGGCACCCATTTTTTCCGCCAGGGCTTGAATGGATAGGGGAGATGTCTCTTGCCTAAGCGTCTGTATAATCTGTTTTTGCAGTTCTAGGATGGAAGCCGCCGCTTTTTTACCTGCCTCAACTCCCGGTTGGTGATAAGCATTGACATTGATCAAAAATCCATACAAGCCCACTGCCCTTTCATAAAGGGCAATCAGCGCCCCTACGATTTTAGGAGTTACGTCTGGGATCGTTATGGTAATCGAATCCCGCTGGTTTTCGTAAAGTGCCTGCCGGGTTCCCTGAAGCAAGCCTGAGAGAAAATCACCGGAAGTGGCACCCGGTTCAACCTCAATCGAGCTACCTTCGCGATCGCGCAACACCTCAATGAACGTCACGAAAAAGTTGGGTACTCCTTCCCGTAATTGCTGCACGTAGGCGTGCTGGTCAGTGCTACCTTTGTTGCCATAAACGGCGATTCCCTGATAGACAGTGTTCCCATCCAGGTCTTTTTCCTTGCCCAGAGACTCCATCACAAGCTGCTGAAGGTAGCGACTGAAGAGGAGCAAACTGTCTTTGTAGGGCAGGATGACCATATCTTTTTCGCCCCTGCCATTTCCTGCGTAGTACCAGGAGAGTGCTAGAAGAGCCGCAGGGTTTTTCCGGATGTTAGGCACACGGGTGGCGGCATCCATTTCCTTTGCCCCCACCAGCATGTCGCGAATGTCAATGCTTTGCAGAGCTGCATCCAGCAGACCCACGGTTGACAGTTCGGAGGTTCGTCCACCTACCCAGTCAAACATTGGGAAGGTTGCCAGCCAGCCCTCCGAGGTTGCCAGATTGTGCATCTTGCTGCCTTCCATAGTGATTGCAACCGCCTGTCGGGCAAATTCTAACCCCTGATTAGCAAACGCCTTCTTCGCCTCCACCATGCCGTTACGAGTTTCTGGGGTGCCGCCTGATTTAGAGATGACGACAACCAGAGTGCTGACCAGCCGATCTTTCAGACGATTAAAGACCCGATCAATGCCTGCTGGGTCTGTATTGTCGAGAAAGTGAATGTTCAGGGGAGGAAAGTCAGGGGACAGCGCTTCTGCAACAAACTCTGGACCGAGGGCAGAACCACCAATCCCAATCGAGAGAATGTCGGTATACTTCACTGATTGAGGGGGACGAATCTCTCCCTTGAGCACTTTACTGGCAAAGGTTTCCAGATTGTCTAGAGAATCAATGATTTCGTGCCGGATTTCAGGGGCAGGGGCAAGGTCGGGATCACGCAGCCAGTAGTGCCCTACCATCCGATCCTCATCGGGATTGGCGATCGCCCCTGCCTCCAGTGCCGCCATCTGTTTAAATGCCTGCTCAAATTTAGGTTGCATCGCTGCAACAAACGCATCGTCAAACCGCATCCGGCTGACATCAACATATAGCCCTAAGCCTTGATGGAGATAAAGCCAGTCTTGATAACGTTGCCAGAGTGCAGTTGCATCCATAAGTTAAAGTTCAAGCCTCTTACGATTTGCCCATAGTGTAACGATGCTCTTGGTGAGAAGCGAAGAGCTTAGGAAAAAAATAAGAGTTGATTAAAAATGCGGATGGCGAGACTCGAACTCGCAAGGCAAAGCCACACGCCCCTCAAACGTGCGCGTATACCAATTCCGCCACATCCGCGTATTTGATTCAAGCGACTGATTTAAAACCAATCCGCTAGAAGCCTTACTAGCATAGCAAAATATCACCAATTTACGATCTGGGTTTGTCAATCAAGCAGTTAGCCCGTGAGTCCCCTACCAATACCGAACTGGCTTTGGCTGACTATCGAAATGATTGACTTGCGATCAAAAATTGCCTTTCAGCTCAGATCCCCAAGCTAGATCGGATAGAGTAAAGGAAGAAGCGTCGTCTTTCCCTAACCTAAATAATGGCATCTTCGTCTTCAATTGCTGTTCGAGAGCTTCCACTGTTTCCATTGCCCGAAGTGGTCCTATTTCCAGGTAGACCGCTGCCGCTCCATATTTTTGAGTTTCGCTATCGAATTATGATGAACACGATTCTGGATAGCGATCGCCGGTTTGGGGTGTTGATGTGGGATCAGGCTGAGGGCAAACCTGCCGCTGTTGGCTGCTGTGCTGAAATTATTCAATTTCAGCGGCTTCCGGATGATCGAATGAAAGTCTTGACTATGGGGCAGCAGCGATTTCGGGTGCTGGAATATGTGCGTGAAAAGCCCTATCGAGTTGGGTTAGTGGAATGGATTGAAGATCATCCACCGCAAAAGAATCTAAACCCCTTAGCCCACGATGTTGCCCAGTTGCTTCAGGATGTGGTTCGACTGTCTTCTAAGCTGACAGAGCAGGAAATTGTACTTCCAGATACCCTGCCTGACCTGCCAACGGAGCTTTCCTATTGGATTGCCAGCAATCTTTATGGCGTAGCAGAGGAGCAGCAGGCACTCCTGGAAATGCAAGACACGGCTGCAAGGCTGGAGCGGGAAGCGGAGATTCTGGTCTCAACCCGCAATCATTTAGCAGCCCGCACCGTTTTAAAGGATACCCTGGAAGACACTTTGAGGTAGGACAAGTAGAGCTTGGCGTAAATCTACCTGACTATTCCTCACACCTTTACAAAAGTTGCCAAACTTATGCCACCGTCTACCAGGGCGTGGAGAACAGCCACAAACCTCCAAATGCTGATTTTTGGTTGCCTTTTCTGAGAATGTTCCAGATAATGAAAGGAATATGAAAGGAACAACCCATTAACCTTTGTGGAATTTTATTCATCTGCTTCAGAGCGTTCAACTCTTGAACTTGAGTCCACGGAAGAATGCGATTCTTCTACCTTCCATCCATCAGACCCAGAGTTGAGGTTGGGCATGGTGATTGAAGAACTGGAAATTCCGGCGGCACCATCTGCCGCTTCCCAATCGGTTACCGCACCAGATAGCAGCAACCAGGGGTGGAAGGTTTTTGCAGCCACATTTGTCACAATTTTCCTGGCGGAACTGGGAGATAAAACCCAGGTGGCGACCCTCCTCATGAGTGCTGAATTTCATGCACCCTGGATTGTGTTTAGTGGAGCCGCCGCTGCCTTGATTACAACCAGCCTGCTGGGAGTGCTGGTTGGTCGCTGGCTTTCAACCTGTCTCTCGCCCAGAACACTGGATATTGCAGCAGGTATCACGCTAGCTCTGATCTCGGCGTGGCTGTTGTGGGATGTTTTTAGGAGTTGAGAGTTTTGAGTTGGGCGGGTCAAACAAGGCAGCTTTTGCTTCATTTCTATTTTTTAATCTATGGACTGGCATCTTTTAGGACTGAGCTTTATCACTGTCTTCATCTCCGAGCTGGGAGATAAAAGCCAGTTGGCAGCGATCGCACTTAGCGGCAATTCGCGATCGCCCCGGATGGTGTTCTTGGGAGCAACCGCAGCCCTGTTGTTGGCGAGCCTGTTGGGTGTGCTGCTGGGAGAGGGGACGGCTCATCTGTTGCCTGCTCGGACTGTTAAGCTGGTTGCAGCGATTGGATTTGCAATCATGGCTGTCAGGTTATTGTTGCCCCGGTCTGAATCAACCACAGATATGAGCTAAGGATCGTGGATCAAGCAACTTGGGGGAGATACTATAGCCAACAACCACGCCGATGCTCAGTTTCGTCCCCCTGACCCCTGTACATGAAAGTACTCAATCTCTGGATTAAGCAGCCTAAGCATGAAATGGCTGAATGTTCCAGCTTTACCCTGTTGCAGGGGCATGGGATTGAAGGGGATAAAAATGCTCGTTTGGGTAGCCCTCGTCAGGTTTTAATCGTTGACCAGCCATGCTTGCAACAGTTTGGCTTACAACCCGGGGATCTGTCTGAGAATATGCTCATCGATCAAATGCCTGAGGATTGGACTTCCGGGCAAATTCTTAAGCTTGGTACTGCATTCCTACGGCTCACCTTTCTTTGCGAACCCTGCTTTCGCCTGGAATCCATCAGTAAAGGGTTAGCAAAGCAAATCAAGGGCAGACGTGGGTTTCTGGGTATGGTTGTTAAGAGTGGAACTGTCACTGTAGGGGATACTATAGCCATCACGGACTACACTTTGCCTGCCCTTTCGGATAGTGTTAAGAGTCGGTTTCAAGAGTTCGTTGCCAGAATTCCATCCGGGAAAGTGGTGACCACCTCTGATCTGATACTGGCATTGGGAGTTTCAGATGCGTATTACCGGGTGATTCCAACTCTGATCAAAAATGTCGCAGGGAAGCTCCCAGTTCATCGAATTGTGGCAACCAATGGCCGGTTGTTGATCAAACATATTCCGAACCAGGCTGAGCGATTGAGCAAGGAAGGAGTAGAAATCGTGTCTGAGCGGGTGGACGATCGCGATCGGTGGCAACCAGAGTATTTCCATAGCCTGAATCGTCTTTTGGATCCCGTTGAGGCGGTTACAGTCAACCAGACTGGAAAAGTTCACATCTAGGCTGCAATGGTTTATTTCAAACGTTTTGACAATATCCAATATCTGCTATGATTGGATACTGTCACCTGGAGAGGTGGCTGAGTGGTCGAAAGCGGCAGATTGCTAATCTGTTGATGGGTTTAGGTCCATCCGAGGGTTCGAATCCCTCCCTCTCCGTTGAACTTGTGCTTGGTTCACCCCAACCTCCACAGCTTGGATGTGATCCGATTTCCATAGTTAAGTTACCTCAGCTCAGCTTGTTGAAACCTCACCAACTTAGAAACTCGTAGTTTTTTCTGGGAGAAATCTCCAGTTCTTAACTTGGATGAAGTTTAAGCTGATTTGGGTGCTGGTAGTAGGGTTAGTTTGGGGGACGTTTTTGGGAAGAAAAGTCCTGAATGTGAACCTGCTCCATTTGCCTGCGAATCTCCAGGTAGCGGTGTAGGTACTCGGTGATAATGCCGTGTAGGAGAAGGTTATGGGCAGCGGCAAAAGGGCTTTCCGGTGCTAAGGGGTGGCGATTTGTAATGATGTGGTTCCAGTTGTAGTCACCCGTGATCTGGCTAAAATAGCAACCGAAATTTTCATCAAATTCGAGAGACAACACAGCGCGTTCAAACTCCTCACTGGTGAGGCAGAGGGAATAGAATACTTTGAATAACTCGATCGCCGATTCCAGATCTAAAATCCGCAACAAGTGACGCTGAAAAATCTCCATATCAATTTCTACAGGTTTGATGCTGTCGTAAGTCAACCCACGTTGCTGCACTTGCTGTACCCAGATTGGATTTTTGTGTTGAGCTTTGCTGTAGTCCAACACAAAGTTATAGAGAATCAGATCGTGTTCCAGAAAAGCATTGTCTGCCAGGTCGGCAACAGTGCGTGGGTAAAGCGTAGATTTCTCAATCGTTGGGTCAGGACCGTTATCAATTAGAAAGTTGACAATGTTGGAACCTAAACAAATGTGACGCACAATCAAATAGCAAGCTTCTGGTGTGACAAAGGTGTTGAGAAACCAGGCAGCAGAACGGTGCATCAGTGTGTAGTTGCTGAACTGGAAAGGAAGCAGCCGTTTTACCGTCATGATCAACGCCAGCAGGATATTAGCAATGATTTTGATCGGAATCAGTAACAAAGACCGGGTCCAGTTTTGCAAATCGCGGATCATGTATGCTTTTGCTACCGGATCCACTGGAATTGCCTGATCCAGGTAAAGGGCATCCCAGGCATTGGGGTTGCGGCGATCGTGGGGTTGAGGAGTGTAGGGAGCGATCGCAACTTCAGACATGGCTTGCTCAGATTGGGCTTGAACAGAAATTGGATTCATATTGCAGGAGTGAGGAGTGAGGGGGTAGAGATTAGTAAGGGGGGGAATCTGGATTAGATTCAATCCACTACTCTTTATAGGCTTGCACAACGCCAAAAATCCCAAAGGAGTTCATCTGAGTTTGAAACCCAGTGAATCCGGCTGCGATCGCCCACTTTTGGGACAGTTCGTAGGATCTCAATCGCATTGTCCAGGGTTTGCCAGTGTGGGAGTTCAATACTCTGGCAATTAATTCCAGTTGTGGGTGATAGGGCTGAATCGTAAAGATTAATACTCCTCCGGGTACCAAAATTCGGTGTAACTGGTGAAAGTGGTTTCGGATGCGGTCATCATCTGGCAGAATTTCGTGTAAACCAGACACCACAATCAAATTTGGTTGGGGAGAAACTCGATCAAGGGCTGCATCGTTAAACGCATCTGCTTGCTCAATCGTTGCTGTGACTCCCAGTTGGATTGCCAGTTCCTGTGCCTGTTTCACATTTTCTGGCATGTAGTCGCGCAGGGTTGCCATTACGGTTCCTGCCGGAAATTGACTCAACACTTCTAGATCGTACCGTCCTCCACCACAGGCAACATCTAAAAGATGGGTAGTAATGCCCTGAGAGATGTGAGTTTGAATCGTTTGTTGCAGTACTCTTTTGAGAATCTGCTCGCGTTCACGAATTCCCTGCCAGCCCTGGGAGTTTAAGTAGGCGCGATCAATGGCTTTACCCAATAAAGTCTTCCCAGAGGGCTGGTTGCGATAAACATACTCCAGCATGACACCGGAATCAAAGCCGTATTTTGAACCGATCGCAATCCCATCGGATAGTTGCCCAACACTGTTAAGCAACTGTTTGAAAATGCTGTAGTAAATTTCCTTAGGATGCCACGCGGGTAATGGGCGAGTTAATGCTTGATAAGAAGGCAGGTAGGTTTGAGCCATTGGAAAAAACTCCTGTATTTTGTAGTTATTGTGAATTTAAGACAGTGAGCTGAAGCAATACATTTTTCGATTGTTGTAATCGATGCAATTTAGATGATTTACTTACTCCCAAACAAGAAAGTTTTCTTGAGCGATCAGGTTTTGTATTTGCTGATTTAGCAAATGCATGAATCCCTTTTTATTTCCTGTCCACCAGATAGGTTCACCAATCAAAACATCACAGCAAAAAGGAACTAAAAGGGTGTTACCTTTTGGTAGGGCTTTCCCTAAACCATGTAGAAAAACAGGATAGACGGGCACATGGGGATGGCGTTTTGCAAGGTGGGCAATGCCGATCTGAAATTCTGCCAGAGACTCAGGTTCACCTCTGGTTCCCTCTGGATAGAGAATCAGAATGTTTTCCTCAGCCAGGGCTTTTGAACAACCTTCCAGGGGGGCGTGGCAACGAACGATCGACTGCCGATCCAGAGGAATGATGCCAATGATGTTGAGAGAAAACCAGGCTAAGAATCGATTTTGCAAAAAGTAATCTGCGGCGGCAACGGGATGGATCTTTCCCAGCAATCGTATTGGGAAAAGACTCATCAGCACTATCGTATCCAGATGGCTGTTGTGGTTTGCAACGATGATGGCAGGTCCGGCTCTGGGCAACCGCTCCCGATGGCTGATCCGTAAGCCCAGAATCACAAAAACAACAAATTTGGCAATTGTGAGAAAGAATAGCGATCGCAGCAGCTTGTTCATCTGATTAACCCCACCCATCCAGGAAAATAGAAATAGACGGTGAAATGGAAAAATAGAGGGGCTGTATAGGTGAGGCTATCAATTCGATCCAGAATGCCGCCGTGCCCTGGTATGAGGCTACTGCTATCTTTTACGCCCAGGTCACGCTTGAGTGCTGATACGGTGATATCTCCAATGAAACCTGTGAGACCAATCAACAATCCAAGCACTAAAGCATGAACCCAGTGAAATGGAGTTAGCCAGGGAGCCAGAACGACTGCCATTAAAGTGGTTGTAACAATGCCACCCAGCAGTCCTTCCCAGGTTTTATTAGGGCTAACTTTTGGGATAACTTTGTGATGTCCAAAGCGTTTCCCAAACAGATATTGGGCAATGTCATTACTTTCCGTAAGAAACACCAGATAGAACAACAGCCCCGCACTGCCTGCGATCGGATTTCCTTCTACAGGAAGCATCAGCAAATAGGCAAGATGACCCAGACTGAAAACGGTTAACATTAAGCCCCATTGCAACGTTCCAATGGCTTTCAAAAACCCCTGAGTTTCTTCCAGGAGAACCATCCACATGGGCAGAAACAGGAACACATAAACTGGCACAAAAATCAGAAACATAAGGTACCAGTTGATCGAAATCCAGTAATACTGAAGCACGATCGCCAGATATGCCCACAGTAAAACCTGCCGATCAACCCGCCGGGTGGGAATGAGCGATAAGTACTCTTTCAGTGCCAGAAAACTCACGCAAGCAAAAAAGACTAATGAGACTGTTTGATTGAGTAGTGCAAGCGCAAACATTGACACGATCAACCACCAGGATTTTACTCGCTGTTTCAGTTCGGTATAGTCCTGATCGGGATTCACAAACGAGCGCGTATAAATAATGATGCTGGAAAAACTGAGCAATCCAAATACCCCTGCAAAAGCCCATATAACATTAGTGGGCGGTAGCATCTCCATCATGGCTTTTTACCTCTAAGAGAGCGTTTCTAACTCGATCGCCAATCGTCCACCCAAGCAAGAAAATGACACCGATCCACACCCAATTCAGCCAGATGCCGGGTGCCACTCCCAGTCCGAGCAAGAGGGCAATCAAGCTAAAAACAAAGGCGCGATCGCTTTTACCCATGTGTCCGTCGTAGCGCCTTTGCCCACCCACGACTACACCCAAAACACCTGCCATTTCACTTATGCTGGACAGAATTACAATCAAAACCAGAAGGTAACCCTTCACACCAGCAATCAAGCTAAAGGGGAGATAAAGAGCGACATCCGAAATTACATCGCCCAACTCATTTAACATGGCTCCCAAAGCAGACTTCATGCCATATTCACGGGCTAACATACCATCAATCGCATTCAGCGCCATGCGGATAAACGATACCAGGGGAATGAGCAGAAGAACCTCGCGCTGTTGATGTCCAACGACGATCGCGGTGCCTGCCAAACCAGAAAGCAGAACGGTGGCGATCGTGACTTGATTGGCTGTGACTCCCCAGTTGGCTAACTGAGCCACCAGGGGTCGCAACTGTTGTTGAAAAGCTGGTTTAAGTTGATATAGTCCAGACATAATCTATTGGATTTCTTCCAATTGCAATAGGTATAGCCGTGCCGTTACCTGAGCCGTTTTGACAATTCGTTGAGCAATTTCCTGAGTCATCCACTCAGCATTGATTAAGGAATTCAGTTTGCCAATGTGTGATTCATCATTTTCGCTGTGATAAGCCAGAAAAGAGACCTGATCATCTCGCAGATGCAGCGTTTCCTTAATTTGTTCTGCCCATTTACCTGCCAGGTTATTACCCAACCCTTCAATAATGAACATACTGCCAATCAAATCCACTGGATTTTCCCGTGACGCTTGATGGAAGATGAACGCCGACAGTGCTTCGCTGCCAATGTTCTTCTCAGCATTGACAATATCTTCCAGCGCTCCCCCAACCGAAACGTAGTTGCGTTCCAGCATTTGAAAGTCGCGGTGTTCATCCTGGGCATGACCAATAAACAGCGATCGCAACCGAAAATCCGTCATATTGGAAGCCGCCCGGGCAATCCAGCGGGCACCTTCCACCACCTGAGGACGCAGGTTGCGCAGGAGTGCCTGGTAATCCTCCACGGTAAATTCACCCCGATGCAGTTTCCGCACAATTGGCACCGAGCGGATCTTACGCTCAAACTCCAGCCAGGTGAGGGCGAGTTGGTGCAGGAGGTAGGAAGAGGAAGTGGGGAGGGGGGAGGGGGGAGTTGAGAGTTGAGAGTTGAGAGTTGAGAGTTGAGAATTGGGGAGTGAAGAGTTTTCTCTTATCTCCTCTGCTCCCGTGTTCCTCTGCTCTTCAGATCCCTCAGATCCGACACCTGACACCTGACACCTGACATCTGACACCTCCCCTACAACCGTCAACATCATATACGCCGTTGTAAACCGTCCGCTTTCGGGAACAAAGCAGAAAATCTTCTGTCCGGGTTGCAACTTGCCGGAGTGGAAGAGTTCTTCCAGCATCAGATAAATGGCGGCGCAGCCGGTGTTTCCGCGGGTATAGAGGTTGGTGAACCATTTCTCTTCAGGAATCATGCAGCCTGCTTTTTCGAGCAGTTCTACGATTTGTCCCCGGAAGAAGTGGGAGGAGTAGTGGCAGAGTAACCAGTCAATTTCATCGGGACGAACGCGACCGAGTTCGATTAGCTTGAGCCAGCCTTCTACCCCCAGTTTGATGACATTGTCCAGTAAGCGAATGTTTTGGCGCAGGTTAATCACTCCAGCTTCGGCAGCAGCGGAGTAAGAGGGATAATCCATCCAGCTTTTTTGAGCAGACTCATTTTCGGTTCCGGCATACATGCAGACCGGGTAGGCGTTGGCGTGGGAAACCAGTTCAATCCACTCGACTTTAAGGCTGATGCCAGTTGAGTTGGGATGGTCCTGAATCAGGAAGGCACCGGCACCATCAGAGAGCATCCAGCGGAGAAATTCGGTGTCAAAACTAAGGGGTTTTCTGGCTCTGATGCTGGCTTCGGCTTCAAAGTGGGTGTGTTTGAATAGGCGAGAAGGTTGTTCGGAGGCAACGGCGATCGCCGTCCGCTTTTCCCCCAACTTCACTTGGGAAAAGGCATACTTCAACGATGCGACTCCCGCACAGCAAACCCCCATATTGGTGATGGCTTCTAGGGGTGACAGTTCGGGCAGTTCCCCATGCACCATACTGGCAAATCCAGGAACGAGCAGATCTGCCCAACTGGTTCCGGCACAGAGTAGATCAATGGCAGACGGTTCTAAGTTCACTTGAGCGAGTGCATCTCGAATCGCATTAGCTGCCATCTGGCTATTGAGATAGGTGGTTTGTTGATTTTGATCCAATGCATAGTAGCGTTGCTGAATGCCATTGCTTTTGAGAATCCGGTTTTTGACCTTGGAAGGGCGATCGTTGACTTTACCTAAATACGCCTCCATCTGGTCATTGGCGATCGGATTTCCAGGCAAAAACTTACCGATGCTGTTAATAAACACACCGTGCATGATTGTTCCTCTTGAATTGTGATAAGTGGTTGATTTCGGACAGCGGAATGGGACCGGCTGGAGAGTTGAGAGTCGAGAGTTGGGGAATGTCAAATTGTTTGTGGCAATTCTGAAGAGGGAGTCGAGGGAGTCAAAGTTTCAAGGGGATCGAGGCACTGTTCTCAGGACATACCCAAGAGTTGAGAGTCTCTGATTAGTAAGCCCCATCTTGGTAACGAGAAACACTCCTCTCCAACAACTAACAACTAACTCCTCACTCCTCTCCCCTCACTCCTCTCCTCTTAAAAGCGATAGTTGCGATCGCGCACCCACAAACTAACCGGCACACTATTTCCCTGGGCATCAACTTTGACATCGACAACAAATGCTTGCCGTTGCGGTTGAGGTTGACCTGGGCGTTGTTGAGGCTGTCCCGGTTGCCGTTGCACCTGACTAATTTCGGCGTTTAACTGATTTCGCTGATCTTCTGGCATGTAATACGTTTCTAAGCCGTAGATCACCTGCCAGCGATCGAACTCTCCCCTCAATGCCACCTGGTTATCTGCCAGATCAGTGGGACGTTTGGCGCTGACTCGAACAGGTTTCCACGGAGTGGGAGGGGTGGTGTTGGCAGACTGGGGAGCTTCCAGCACCACATAAAGGCTGGAGCGTTCATAGGGTAGGCGAGAGTCAAAAAATTCCTTTCCACCGGGGAGCTTTTTCAAATCATCCGGTCTGGAGATGGTGTAGCTGAGGGTTTGGGAATAGCCGCGCAACAGATCATAGGGATCGACTGGAACGGTTTGCAGGGTAATTGGAGTGCCTGTGATGGAGGTGTAGGCATCCTGAGCCGGAATCGCCACGATCAAGGCAGACTGAAACACGAGTGGCACCCAAAATCGCCATGACGGAGTCCGTCGAGGTAATGGTTTCACGTTCTGAACATCCGGCTCCACTTCTGGACCTTTTTCTGGAAGGGTTTCTGGAGCCGTTGCTGGAACCAAGGATGACGGCGATTCTGGTTCAGAATTAGGGTCGAGGGGAGAATGGGAAGTCATGGTGTGCCCTCCTGGGATGAAGTCGCGGGAAGTGCTGTTTTAGCAGGTTTGAGATTCCGTTCAAAATAGAGACCGGCAGCAATAACACCTACACCGCACAAGACAAAGACAAACGCTTTCAACAACAGAGCGGTGTCATATTCCAGCATTCGACTCAGAATACCCAGCACCAGAAGCGACATGCCTCCCCAGAAGGTGCGCCGTGTGCCCAACGCCAGCCCATCCCGAATCAGGGCGATCGCCAGCAGAAACAGCATCAGGTTGACCAGAAAGGGCGCAATGATTGGCAAGGGTTGCACACTGGTATGCCAGAAGAACACCACAGCCGTGAGGATGGTAAAGACCGCGATCGCGCCGTTATTCACCGACTTTTCCTGAAACAAGCTCAGGTATCGCAACCGATAACCCAGACGCAACCATCCGAGTATGGTCAGAGCCAGAAACAGGAACACATCCAGGTAACGCCAGAGTTGCCAGACCCAGGCATCACTGGAGGGGGAAAGGACCTCTCTGCCCCAGAGCCAGTGAAACGAGAAGACGTAGAACACAATGCTGAGAAACCAGACAGACAGACTGCGGGCGATCGCGGAAAAGGGATCAACGGAAGCGGAAACAGGGGAAGCGACACGACTGCCGGACGGTCTCGAAAATCGCCAGAGATTGCTGTCATAAGCCCACAGCAGGGCAGGAGGTAGAGCAAAGGCGATCGCGACCAACCATCCCGCCTCCCGGTACTGCCAGAGAGAAGAGGGGCGAATACCAAACACAAAGAAAGTTGCAAAGGCAATGCCACTCAGGCAGAAGATGAGGCGCGATCGACACCAGTACGCCAGAGGCACAAAAATTAGACTGGCAATTAACGCCATGTAGGGCATGACTGCTCCTAGCCACGATGCCTCCTGGGAAAAGCTGCTACTGAACCACCAGACCCAATAACTAATAAACAACAGAATCCATGCCAGGACACCCAGAGACACGAGCCGCAGACTATACGCCATTGCCACTACACCCAGTCCCCAGACGAAATAGAGTTCAAATACGGCTCCACTCTGGTGAAACATTTGAGACATCAGTGCCATATTTGCACCCAGAATCAATGCCCCCGTTAGTAGCAAACCATGTCCCAAACGCTGCAAACTCCTGCCAGTAGAAGGTTTTCGCCATAGGTAAAACCCGGCAACATTCACTCCAACGAACAAACTGATCAACAGAAACACTCGAAACTCCCGTGACCATTCCTGCCAGTTTGCGGCAACAAAGGTGATCACCCCCAAGCCCAGGAGAATTCCCCCTAAGCTGAGCAAAATCGTGACAAAGCGATTGCTAGCAGAGGCTTCAATCTCATCCAGTTGATAGCGGTCTGATAAGCGTTGGTAGAACGAGGCATCAATCAGTCCTTCCTGCCACCATTTCTCTGCCTCCTGGCGCAACTGGCGACGAAAATTTTCAGTAACCATAGTGGCTCCTCATAGCTGGCTCCTTAATAGCTGGCTACTTCTTAAACGGATCATATTCTGCCAACAGTTTCTCTAGCTTTGCTTCATCTACACGGTTCAGCACTTTGTTCGATTCATGAATATCTCGTAACGTTTTAGAAAGGCTAACGGTAGAGCCAACAGAAAACAGCAGCCCCATACTGAGGTAGCCTTTTATCCAATTATCAGCCGGAAGGTAAAGAATCCCGATCGCTGTTGCAAATATTGAAATTGTGAACGAAGCCCAGGATTGAAAGATCCAGGCGGAACTGTGGAATTGGGTTGGGTTGAGCTTTGTCATAGTCCATCTCAAAGCAAGTCATGTTTGGGCAACGAATAAGAATTGCAAACTAAACTCTGACGATCTGGTAATCAACACACCGTGCATTGAAAAAGTCTATTGTGGAAGAAATTCGCGATCAAAAACAGTCAGAAATCTCTGAAGCATTGCTATTTCTCTCAGACGTTGCGATCTGAAATAAATAGTATTTATCTAGCAGAGGTTACGCGATCGCCAGCCGATCCTACAGCCTGAAATTGATAACTTATCTTCGATCAATGAAGCACTCAAGGTAACACCGAAGAGTCTGAAGGTAAGCCTTAAACTTTCCACTCAGTCACCAAAACAAATTGAAATAACGAAAGGTTGGTGACTGATAAATTCAGTGTTAGACCTCGTTGTTTCTAGACAATGACTAACAGGAATTGCCAACTGTCCACCGTCATCCTTGTGCCACTTTTAACAAGTGGTACGGAACAAACTGCTGAAAGGAGCGTCCAGGCGAGATTTGAGATGGATTTAGAGGACAGATTCAATGGACAGATCAAATTCCGTTTTTGTAGTCGAAGGGCAACCCCTTACTCTGCGAGAAGGACTCGATCGCTACTACCAGGCAAACCCCGACTTTGTGCAGAATCAAGACCTGTGGGTGGGGCGAATGCGAATTCCCTGGTGCGACATGCAACGCCACGACATCATGCACATTGTCACAGGCTACAGCACCAAACTGGATCAAGAACTTCAGTTAATTGGTTTCCTGTTAACTGCCCTCACCTGGCGACGACCCTGGTACTACTACGCTCAAAGCTTCGTTGTCTTTTTAGAACTCCTATGGCAATCTATCCGAGGCAAATCCTGGGGAACCCGTTATTTCAATCCTGTGCAGGTCTGCCAACTGTACATCAGGGGAGTGAGACAGGGATTCACCGTTCGCAAGAAAATTAATGCTTACATTGACCCTGAAACCGTGTTGGATAGGAAGCTGGAATCTCTAAGAGAAGAGTATGGGATTCAGAATGCAGGTGCGTGGGATTGAGGAGAATTGAAAGTTGAAAGTTGAAAGTTGAGAGTTAGGAGGGGGAGTTGAGAGTTGAAAGTTGGGAGTTTGCAGTTGAGGCAATGTCCACAAATAATGAAGATGATCAGGTAACAAAAGTTAGAATAAAAGTTTTTCTAGTTCCAGAACTAAGGGGGCTGTCAGCATTTTCAATTTCTTCTATGACGGCTTTGATTCTCACAAGCAATTCTTCATCTCGAATTTTGCCAAGATCCTTTTCAAAGCTTTTTCTAAACTCAACTTTCACGCTTTTGGCTCCAGCAGTTGAAAGATAGAATCGCGGCTAGTTAGTTCGGTTGTTTCTCCCTCTGCGATCGCCCATTCCATTGCCACATCTTCAATCAGTTCTGCCAAAAATTCAGAAACTTCTTCACGGTTGTCCCGAAGTAACTCGATGATTGCGCTTTTCAAAATCTCCTTGAGTTGATCTGGGTTCAGAGTAATATCAGACATTGTTCCTCCAGTTTTATAGTTTGATTCCTAACACTTCAAGTTGCTGATTAATCCAAGCCGTTGCCGTCGCTTCATCAGTTTCTATCGCCCGTTCTACTCCTGTTTTAGCAACCTCTAGCAGTTGTTTGGACTGCTCCTGCTTTTGGTGAAACGCTTCAACCTTGTTCTAATTTTTCGTTGAATAGAATCAGCGCGATCACCCAGCTCTCTTGTAGTCAGCGATCGCCCAGCTCTCTTGTAGTCAGCGATCGCCCGCCTTTTAGGTTGGGTTACTGAGGAAGAAGTTGAAAGTTGCAAATTGAGAGTTCAAAGTTGCCCTCAGCCCCCCCTGCTCCTCAGCCCCCCCTCCTTTCTCCCCTCCCCCACCACTTAAACAGTCCCGGTGTAACCAACCCTTGCGGAAAGAAAATCGTACCAAACACAATCAGCAAACCGAAGATAATCAACCGCCCATCTCGCAGAAATTGGGAAAGCCAGAGGGGCAGCCCTGGGATGTCGGCTAGTGCCCGTAACACTTCTGGCAGGGCAGTAAACACCATGCCGCCTAGCACCGGTCCCAGATAGGTGCGAGAACCCCCGATTAAAACAAAAGTCAGGTAAACAATGCTGGCATCAAAGGTTCCCTGTCGGGCATTCCAGGTATTAAGGAAATGGGCACTCAGGGCACCCACCAGACCTGCCAGGATGGCACCTAACGTAAATGCCAGCACTTTGAAATAGGTGGGATTAATCCCCATTGCATCAGCAGCCAGTTCATCTTCCCGAATGGCGATGAAGGCACGCCCAACCCGAATATTTTCCAAACGGTAAACGAACACCATACTGAGTGCTAGCAAGGGAAAGGCAATCCACAAATACCCGATCGCCGTTTGAAACGGTTGTGGTATGCCAAAAATCCCAATAGCCCCTCCGGTAATCTCCAGGTTGAGTGCCAGAATCCGTAGAATTTCAACGAAAGCAATGGTAGCGATCGCCAGGTAAATCCCCCGTAACCTCAGCGCTGGAACACCCACCGCGATTCCTAACAACCCTGAAAGCACTCCAGCAATTAACATCTCTAGCAAAACCAGAGGAACCGGAAATAAATCACCTGCTGGAATCTTGAACACCTGAGTCGAAAGAATTGCCGCAATGTAACCGCCTAGCGCGTAAAAACCTGGACTCGCCAGGGAAAGCTGTCCTGCCATTAATGGCAAATACAATGACAACCCCAGAATTGCCCCCAGCAACATTGAGACGAACAGGAACCCGTAGGTGTTTAGAAAATCAGCCACTCTAACCGTTCTCAACGTAGATTATTTAGACATTACCCTGTTTTTGCTTGTCGAAGTCTCGTCAAACAGAACCACCGGATTTTCACCCCTACAATAGAAACTTTCTCTGCGAGGGGTGCGCTGGCAAATCTACACAGCACTTATGGCAGATGTGGGAGACGACCGAGACACGACTACGAGAAATTTTGCCCATCGCCAGATTATTAAGATGATGCAAAATGTAATAGTTTTGTAAAAACTTGTAAACAAGATCGACAAAACTAGCTTCCTTCGGAGAGTTTGTTACTTTTTTACATTCCTGACGTAAACTTTGTGCAACAGGATATCATGGAGTGCCCTGGAAATTTCTGAGATTAAAATCATCAGCTTTTCCAAATCCCAAAACTTCAGGTAAGGCTTGTTCCAGCCTGAATCGTTTGGGTTTGTTTCACTTAAAAGCCTATCCGCAAAACCAAATCGCTAAAGCTTAAGAACCAAAACGATTTTAGATTTGCTTTCTGAGTGATGGGGGCGCTATTTCCTGGGAAACCTGATTTATATAGGATGGGTTAGTCGCTTCTAATTAAGATGGATTAGTGGCTCCGTTTAAGCCCACCTCCGCCAAGCACTAGTCAGAGGTTACGCTGTGACTTCTCAGAAGGACCAGATTCAAGGACTGATTGCAGACATTGATGGAGTTCTCCAAAAGACAACTCCCCGTCTACCCTGGGTGATGTCGGGTGAGGTCACCCAACAGCGCCAGACGTTAGAGCGTGTTCGTAACTATCTGGTTGCCCTCCAGCGACGGATGGCAATCCAAGATAACTATGGGCAGCCAGAAGCTAGAGCCGATCTGCTTGCCCATGATATCTCCTATCAATCTGCCCAGCCGACGCAAGGGGGGGTGGCTCAGGATGTAGAGCCTGCGGTAACGGCACAGCAAATGTTGCAAACGGTGGTGCAGGAGATGAGCTACCTGCGAACGAACTTGATGCAGCCGCTCCAGTCCGATCTAGATAAGCTGCGGCAACAGCGAGAGTCTCTGGTCCAGGAAATTCAGCAGCTAGAAGCACAGCGGCAGGGGTATGCCGTGCTGCAACCCCAGGTCAACCAACAGCAAGCGATTAATGATTTTTTGCAGACATTGATGGGGCGGCTTCAGGAAACCCTACCGCAACAAATCGCCCAGGCTCTAGCAGGGGCGGCTAATCCATCCCTGCCCTATAACGCGAATCCATCTCTGGCAGGTTCCTTTCCACCTCAAGAGGGGCAATCCACTCAACCAACAACCGATCGCCTCATCCTCAATCTGGACTCGACCCTGAAATTGATTTTTGAGTCCCTAGAGCGGAATGTGCAGGCATACCAGGAATCTCTGACTCAGGGATTAGATCGGATGCATGGGCTGGGGCAGCAGGGCGAGATGATGTTTACGGCACTGATTAATCATCTGGCACAGCAGTTGGGGCGAGAAGCCTCTTCTTACTTGCAGTCTTCTAAACAGTTTGTTGAGTTGGATGCGGCATCCCCTACTGGACAGGACGCCACAACCCGACAGCCAGCGAGTACACCCAGTCAAAATATCCAAACCCCTGCGCCTGCTGACTTAGCAGACCATGATCGGGGGGTATCTCCGCCGGTTTCAGAAGATGCGATCGAGAATTTCATGTTGCCCTATCCAGGGGCAGAAATTCCTCGATCGGAAGCCTCTGAGGCGGCGGTTCCGGTTGAGTTTGACCTGGAACCGCCCTCGACGATGTCTGTCGATGCGGCGATCGATGCCTGGTTAAAATCTGCCAACGCTGCGAGTGGCATTAGCCTGGAAGACCAGGACACCTCGGATCCGAATTTGCCCGGTTTGAACTTGACCGAACTAGATCTGAATCAAATCGATCTAAACCAAATTGAGACCCAGGATCTTGAAGCCCTTCTGGAAACGGACACTGGCTCAGACACCGGATATTTCGCAGCAGAAGCAGAGCCGTTGGCTGAAACCTTTCCGCTCAGTGAACCGTCACCGGATGTGGAGGCAAGCACTGAAGATATTGATGCTGCCCTCAAACTCCTGGAACAGTTAAGCTCCGAACTGCAAGATGACTCAGCCGTGCTCTCTCTAGAAGATGCAGACGCTGAGATTGACCGGATGCTAAACAGCCCATCGGCTACTGGTGAAGTGGGGGGAGATGCAGCCTATGCCATCGATTCTGAAAGAATTCCCGACGATGCCCGTGATGAACTGGATGAATTCTACGAAAGCTTGTTTGGTCCAGAGGCAGGATTGGATCAATCCCCCGTAGTGGATGAATTGGCGATCGCCCAAACACCCGCCCAATTAGAAACCCAAGAGCCTTTGGCGGATGCAGCTCCAGACCCTACCCTGGGCTGGGATCTGTTTCCTGATGACTCATCTCTCAGTGATCTATCTACCGATGACCCGTCTGCCAGTACTGAAGACTACTCTGAAGCGATCGCACTTGAGGAGAGGGGGGCGATCGAAGGTTGGACTGAACCAACCCCTGCCTTTGAAGCAGAGGAAACCCTATCGCCGCCTGCGGGTAGAGATCAGATCAGTCGGCTGACCGATTTGTTTGAAGATGTCACCTCTAGTGAAGGCTTGCTGCCAGAGTCAGGACAGGTGGCTGGTTTAGACAGTACGGCTTTAGTCGAAGGTCAAATACCAGGGATTGGGGATCCTCAGCTAGACCTTAACCTGGGGCTTGACCAGGGGGAATTACATGAAACGGAAGATTCCTATCCACCAGCCTCTCCTGATGAAGATTTATTAGGGCTGGACGAGTCTTCTGGTCAGTCCAACGTTGGACTATGGCTCGACGATCTTACCTTAAGCGGCTTAAGCGAAGACCTTTCCAGTTTTGAAGAGGGAGTGGGGCAGTTTACTCCTTTGCCAGAAGTTGAGCGAATTTCTGCGGTAGACGAGCCAAGTCTGGCTGACTGGAGCATGGAAGCAGCTCAGACCCCAGGTGAGGAGATTTCTCTGCAAGATCTGGTAGCCTCCCTGACAGGGGAAACTCCTACTCTAGAGATTGATTCCGAGGAGTCTTTCCCACGGTCTGAACGGATCGCAAGCGTACCGACCCTGGAAGGGATGGATGATCTGTTTGGAGATTTGCCCCCGGTTCCATCGGTCACGCCTGTTCCCCCACCAGCCTTACTTTCGATTGACGAAGCTGGTTCGTTTACCCTGGAAGGATTGGGGGATTTGTTTGCCGATACATCCACTGAACCAACCGTCAATCCGGTATCACCACCTGGTTCTACACCTCAAGTTGATGCGTTGGTAATGCCTGACTCTTCTGAGTCAGAATCGCTGTTGATAGATGATTTACTGTCAATGGCAACCCCCTCTCGATTGCAGGTTTCAGCACCCATTGAAGCGCCCGCTACCTTCACGCTAGAAGGAATGGATGACTTGTTTGAGGATGTGCCCGCTGTGGTAGATCCTGGGTCGATACCTGCTGCTGGATCTGAAATTCTAGATCTTCCCACTGGGCTGAATCAGCCAGTCCCCTTCACCCTGGAGGGATTGAACGATCTATTTGCCGATACGCCTGCCGCAGAATCGCCTGCCACAGAGTCGCCTGCTCCTGCCGCCACGGTTATTCCAGATCGCCTAGATGCCTTGACCCTGGAAGGAATGGACGATTTGTTCACAGATGCTCTGCCAGTGGGGTTTGCCGCTGTTCCGGAACCAACCCCATCCGGGATTCCCTCCGATCAGCCGACCAGTTTTACCCTGGAACAGATGGGGGATGTGTTTACGGAGGTGCCCCCGGGCGGACTGGCTGAACCCGCGATCGCCCCCCCGATGCCAACCAATCAGCCCACCAGCTTTACGCTGGAGCAAATGGGTGATGTTTTTGTCGAAGTCCCTCTAGAAAGCGCTCCTCCTGCTTCAGAACCGCCCGTTTCTGCCCCAGTGGCTGAGATTGAATCCCCTGCCGCTTTTAGTCTGGAGCAGGTCGGTGACCTGTTCATGGAAATTCCAGCTTCATCGGAATCTTTCATGGCTGATGCGATCGTAGAGACCCCTGAAGCCTTTAGCCTTGAGCAAGTGGGTGATCTTTTCCTGGAGGTGCCTCTGTCGGAAAACTCTCCTGCGGCACCTTCAGCGCCTTCGGCTGCGGCACCTACGGGGATTCCTCCCCAGGTGCCCGAAAAAAAAAAGAAGACGATCTAGTCGAAAGTCTTCCGGTGGGGGCTTCGGTTCATCCTCCGGCGGATCTTCAACCGGCAGTTCCTCAAGAAGATCGCCCAGAAAGCCAGGGGGAAACAATTCTTGATTTTGATCCAACGGCTGAAACTATAGTCTCCTCGGAACTACCCGCCTCTGAAACCAGCGAACTTGAAAAAGAGCAGATTCCTGCCCTTCCACCCAGGCTTACCCACAGGCGTAGGCGCTGGTACCTGGGAATTGATTTTGGGACAGTCGGGATTGCCGCTACTTTGCTAGATAGTGACACATGCCAACTGCACGAAATTTTGTGGCAGGGGGTGGAACCGGATGGATCATCCATGCCCCTACTGCGGTTGCCCGCGATCGCCTATCTCTCTGCCGACCAACTGAACCAGGCACCGGAGCCACCGATGGCGATCGGTGATCTTGCCCTCAAAGCGAAAACGGCGATGGCAGACTACCCCAGTGCTGGACTATTGCTCAGTCACCTGCGCCATTCCCTGACCATTACAGTGCCCTACCGATCTGCTCAGAAACCAGTTTGGGAACCTGTTTTGCAGTGGTCTGATACTCAGTCCATTCCCCTGATATGGGTGCAGCAGTCAGTCACGGCGCTATTGGCAACACTCCGAGCGAACGCGCCCGATCGCCCATCCCCTGTAACTGCCGAGGGATTATCATCCGATCAACTTCAAACAGCCCTGGCTGAACTGGCAGGTGTGATTCTGGGTTGTCCTACAGGCTGGTCTGATACTTATCGATTTAATCTCCGGGAGGCAGTGTTATCGGCTGGGTTGGTGGCAAACCCGGCACAGATCTTCTTTATCGAAGATGCGATCTCCGCCCTCCTCTACAACCTGCCGGCCAACAACGAACCCACCTCTGGTCAAAGACAACCAGTTTCTCTTCAGGGCAATCTCTTCGTTTTAAATGCTGGGGCAGCCTTTACAGAACTATTGCTGGTAGACCTGCCCCCCGATCCACAGACGCTGAACCGGGAAGACTTTTTCCTCCGTAGTCTCGCCTATGGGGGGAATGGGATTGATCAGGACATTATTTGCCAGCTTCTCTATCCCTCTGCCTGGGGTTGGCGAAACCTGGGATCGCCCAGCCTGGATTTGCCTCTGCCCGGTGAACCAGATCTGCCCACCCGTCACCTATTCCAGCAACGGTTACGCAGCAACGAGTTGGGGCAAAGTCTGGTCAGAATTGCTAAACAGCTAAAGCTCGCCTTGCAGCGCGAAGACACTGCTACTTTCAACCTTAGCGATCGCCAGTGGAGCGTAACCCAGCAAGACTTTTATAGTCGGGTGATGGCTCCCTACATCCAAATTATTAATCGGGAGATTAATACCCTGTTAGCCGAGACTGGCATTACGGTGCAATCAGTCCAGCAGGTTCTCTGCACAGGGGGGACAGCATCTAATCCGGCGATCGCCCACTGGCTGAAGCAGAAGTTTCCAAATGCTAAGTTCCTGCAAGATGCCAGTCACTCAAAGGCAGCCAGCCGCCGCATTGCAACAGGGCTGGCAAAACTGCCCCTCTATCCCCAACTGCTGGACGCGACCCGCCACCAGTATGACGACTACTTCCTCTTAAGAGAACTCCTGCGAACGTTACCCGATGATCCGCTACCGCTGGGACGCATCCTCCAACTGCTTGAAACTCAGGGGATCAATACTCAAACCACACAGACAGCGATTCTCAAACTTTTAGAGGGGCAGCTTCCAACCGGTTTGGTCCCTGCCAAACCAGACTCTGCGTTACTAACTCCAGATTCCAAGCGGAATGCAAAGTATCAGATGCTGATGGCTGCGCCTGCTTTTTTTCAGGAAAGGAACCAGGTATATCGTCTCAATCCTGACCTGGGCGACGCTCTCTGGCAATATCTATCCATGATTCTGGATGAAACCCACCAAACCTTGGAAGAGCCACTGGCGCTTGAGTTAGGGATTGAGGCTGTAATTTGAGGATGAATGTGAAACAATGGCTCGGTGCGACAAACTTTGTTCCGTCCGCACCAATGCCGTTATGGGAGGACGAGCGCCCTATCTATGGAGATTAGACTAAAAAGTAGTATTGTCGCGAAAACTTGACATGGATGCCCTGATTCAAGAACTTGATATTAAACTCCGTCAAGCTGTACCGCCACAGCAAAGAACGAAGCCAGTTAACGCCTCAAATCAGCGGCGGCAGAAAGCTTTGCCACCTCACTGGCGGCTTTCGTCCGTCCGCTGCGTTTGAATTGTTAAACCGTGCTTTGGAGATAAGCTGACAACTTCTCTTCCTCCTTCTGCTTGCTTTCTCCGCCAATCTGCGAACATCGCATCCAAATCGTAGTTAAAGGATTTGGCGTGTTCTTCACGGATCTTATGAATTTCATCTAAAATTTCATCCTGCCACATCGCTCAATCCAACAAATAAACCCAGCGGTCTAACTAATAATTTACAACTTTGGCAAAGATTACTTCAATCTTGATTCAGCGGACTTGAGCATGGTCTGTGCCTCAGAATAGACGGTTGTGCCCGGTCGCACTTTTTTTAGCACAACCACAATTCGCTGGAGTTGCCCCACTTGGGAGGGCGTGAGTGAGGTTGCCCGATCGGGAATCGATGCATATAAGCTCTCTCGTCGGCTGAGTGCTTCTTCATACGCCTGAACTGAGGACTGTTCAGTTTTTTGACGAATGCGGGCGTTCCCTAAACTTCTTTCGTAAGTTGCCAGCAGCTTTTGGGCTTCCAGATAGTTGGGATCCTGTTCGCGCACCTGCTGGAGACGGTCAATGGCTTTTCTCCAGAGGTTCTGAATTTCCTCCCACTCGGCGGCACTGGGGATAGATCCTGTCTCCGCCTGCTGAGCGGTTTTGGCAAATTCTTTGGATGCTTCGATCAGGTTTCCCGTGCGGGCAGTTCCTGTTGCCAGCCCAGACGCGGTTTGAAAATCTCGTTCGTAAGCTGCCAGCTTGGGTTGCACCATTCGTCCTGCCAGGGTTTCAGGGGGAATCTGCTGCATCTGGTCTACAGCCTGTTGCCATTGGGCGATCGCAGCCCCTCGCTTGGCTGCATCCCCAGCCGTCTGCTGATACTGCTGTTTTGCATTCGCCGCCGCTTGATCTGCTTGACTTAGCTGAGTTTGAGCATTTTGCTCCTGGAACAGTCGGGCTTCCATGCGTCCAACCTGCTTACGGGCACCCTGGAACTCATCTAACGTAAACCTCCAGCCACAGCGGAACCAGCTACAGTACAAGCTGGGGTAGTAACCCAAAAACCAGACAGGTAAGGCATCCAGGCTTTTCTGTGCTCCTTTCAGCTTGGTTGCCCCCAGGTCTAAATCAACCGGACTGGTTGCCTGATTGATCAGCTGATCTGCTTGCTCAGTCAGAGAAATTGCCTGTCGATAGTGGTGATCCATACTGATGTAGCTGGGTAAAAGCACAAAAGGAATCGTTCGTGCGACCGGATAGCGGATCATGGGGTAGGGCAGATTCAAGAACCAGACTGCACCCACCGTACTAACGAGGGCGATCGTTCCCCCTTTGATCAGGTTCCAGGTGGGGGAGGGTGGGCAATTGGCACGGGCGGCGGCTTTCAACACTTTTTTGTTGAAGTCAGGAAACAAATCGTCTACGGTATCGCACAGTTCTTCAAAGGAGAGGGGAGTCCCCGGTTGCGTTCGTAGCCGCTCCCAGCGTTTCAGCGCGATTTCCCGCTGCACCTGAACGGCAAAGTCGTCTTTGCCATATTTCAGAACTTCAGCTTTTAGGATGTCAAATGCCTGCTTGTTCAGTCGGAACATAATTCAGAATTCAGGTTACTTAACTGAGTGTTCCCCGCTCAGAGGATGTTTTAATGGCGATCGCCCTAGCCGTTAATACACCGCCTGTCAGGTTTCTTCCGCATGAAACAGGCAACTGAACGGTGGCAGAAAAGCTTAACTTTTGTTCATAATTTTGGAAGCACCCTATTTGATTGGTGGTCTGTCTATGGCTTCGCTTCCGCCCGGAAATTTCGGTCTACCCTTCGTTGGTGAGACTTTACAACTGCTGCTTGATCCGGACTTTGCGATCAAACGTTTCCAGAAGTATGGTTCGATTTTCAAAACGCGCATTTTGGGCAGGCAGGCAGTGTTCATGGCAGGACCAGAAGCCGCCGAATTAATCCTTTCCAGCCAGATGGACTGTTTTACCTGGCGAGATGGGTGGCCCCAAAGTTTCAAGATTCTGTTGGGGCAGTCCCTTTTTGTTCAGGAAGGAGAAGAACATCGGCGTAATCGGAAGTTAATGATGCCTGCCTTTCATGGTGCGGCTCTGGCGCGCTACATGACCGCGATCGCATCCATCACCCAGACCTACCTGCAACGGTGGGAAGCCAAACAGGAGTTGATCTGGTACAACGAGTTCAAGCAATTGACCTTTGACATCGCCAGCCGCATTTTTCTGGGCAGTGACCCTGGGGAAGATACGGCACGCTTGAGCCAGTTATTCACGACCCTGACGAATGGCTTGTTTGGCACCGGGTTAAAAAAGGCGATCGCTGCCCGTAACGAACTCCTCGATTACCTGACCCAGGTGATTCAGAATCGGCAGCAAAACCCCACGGATGATGCTCTCAGTCTGCTAATTCAGGCACGGGACGAAAATGGCGATTCTCTCTCGCTTGAGGAAATCCGCGCTCAGGCGATGCTGCTCCTGTTTGCCGGACACGAAACCACCACTGCCATGCTGACCTGGACCTGTCTGGAACTTGCCCGCCACCCTGACATACTGAAACGTGCTCGCACTGAGCAGTTCCGCCTTCTAGACCTGTCTACTGCCTCTGTCCCTCAGCACCCCCTCTCCCCTTCCCTGCCTCCCCCTACCCTTACCCTGGAGCAGTTTGGCAATATGCCCTATCTGGAGCAGGTTTTGAATGAAATAGAGCGGCTTCATCCTCCCGTAGCCGGTGGGTTTCGAGGGGTAGTTAAACCATTTGAGTTTCAGGGCTATCAGGTGCCTGCTGGCTGGCTGGTGCAATACTCGATTTTGCAAACTCAGCGATCGCCAGAAGTCTACACAAACCCGGAGCAGTTCGACCCCGATCGCTTCAGCCCAGAACGGCAGGAGGCAAAACAAAAGCCCTTTAGCTTGATTGGCTTTGGCGGTGGTCCCCGCATCTGTTTGGGAATCGCCTTTGCTAAGTTAGAGATGAAAATTGTGATGACGTACCTGCTGCGGGATTATGAGTGGGAACTGCTGCCCAATCAAAATTTAGACCCAAAGGTGATTCCTACCAGACAACCGAAAGATGGGTTGAAAGTGAACTTCAGGAGAAGAAAGTAATGCCTGTTATGGTTCCGATTCCGGTAAAAACTCAGGATGCAAAACCTGATTAAGGGTATAGGGGCAAAGCTCTGGAAAGATTGGTTCACCTAACTGAGTTTCTCGAATTGCCAGTGCCAGACCCAATTCGTAGGCAACCAGAAAAATTTCCTCCAGATAGGGCTTTAAACTAGGGCTATCCTTCAAAAGAAGTTTAATTTGAATCCGTTGTTCTCGAATAGTGCCCAGCCAGCTATTACTCCGGTTCTCGGACTGGAACTGCCACTTCAGCAAATGGCCTAGCAAAACTCCCAAACGATTCCTCAATTCTTGCCGTTCCTTTCTGCCCAACGTTTCAATTTCCTCAATCAAGTGAACAGTGTCTAATTGCTCCCACTGATGAGATTTGAGGAGATCAATCTGTTCTTGAGTCCAGGCATAAAAATCGGTTTCGTAGAGAGGAGCAATATTCATTGTTCTCACACCTCTTTAATGATTTGTGGTTCCAGATTCCAGAATTGGCACTAACTTTAGCCCAAACTCTGATTCAAAGGCTCCCTTTTTCAGATTGAGACTCCATAGTTCCAGGGCGCAATCATCGTCTGGGTAGTGTGTTTCAAGTAGCAGGTGAAATTCGCCCTGGTCGGGTTGATGTTGGCTGGTAATTTGCTGAATCGCACCAATTTGGCGGCGATCGAGTGCCACGGCAAGACGAAGTAAGGCACTGAGTTGATCGACCATCCGTCGATGTTTTTTGCTGGTTAGATTGCGGTAGCTTTCGTGCTTCTTTCTAGGAGAACTCTTGCGGTGATAGCGGGCAAGGTTGGCAATGGTTTCCACTTCAGTTTCGGTGAAACCGAGCAGTTCGCCGTTGCGAATCAGGTAGTAAGAGTGCTTGTGGTGAGAAGAGTGACTGACATGGTGCCCGCAATTATGCAAAATCGCCGCTGCCCAGAGTAGTTCGCGCTCCTCTTCACCCCAGTCATGCAGAATTCCGTGGCTCTGGTCAAACAGGCTGAGGGCAAATTCTGCAACCCGCTCGCTGTAAGTCACGTTAACCCGATACTTTTGGGCAGTTTTGATGACGCTGCGCTGGCGCACTGAACTTTGATAGCGGAGACGGTCTTCAATCAATCCGTGGGTCAGCATCCAGTCAACAATCACCCCTTCCCGCAGCGATCGCTCACAAATCACAATCGATTCTGTTCCCAGCAGCGTCATTGCCTCTTGCAGAATCAGTGCCCCCGCCAGAATAATTTCGGAGCGGCGATCGCTCATACCGGGAACTTCAGAGCGTTCGTCACAGGTTAACTTCCGTAGGCGGTTGACGGTATCCTTCAAGTCTTTCAGCGTAAAACTGTATCCATTTAGCGGGTTGGGTACAATGCCCTGAGTTTCGCGGGCGTGAATGGTTGCTAAGGTTTCAATCGTGCCAGAAGTACCGACTAGGCGAGGCTGTTCATCGGGACCCAGATGCATTTGGATTTCATCGACTGAGCGCTCCAGCGTTCCCCGGATGTATGCCTGGAGAGTCTGAAATTCGCTGTTACTGATCGGATCCGTCGTAATGTATTCAGCCGTCAGGCGGACGGCTCCAACCTTGGTACTGCTGAGGGTGCGCGGTTCCTGTCCGTCTCCCAAAACCAGCTCGGTTGAGCCACCCCCAATATCAATGATGATGTGAGGTTGCTGGTTAAACTCCATTCCCGACAGAACGCCAAGGTAGATGCGGCGGGCTTCTTCAGGACCAGAGATCAGGTTAATCCAGAGTCCCAGTTCTGCTTCAACCCGTTTCAGAAAATCCCGTCCGTTTGGGGCTTCCCGCACAGCACTGGTGGCAACCGCGATCACCTGCTCCACATTCAGACTTTTAGAAATTTCCTGGCAACGCTGGAGAGCAGCGATCGCCCGTTCCATTGCCTCTGGGGTCAGGTTGCCGGTTTGTCGATCGCGATCGCCCAAGCGCACTGTCGTCTTATCTTTAGCAATGATGGTGAAAGCAGGGAGGGTTGGCTGAACTTTAACGACAACCATGTGGATCGAGTTTGTCCCCACATCAATTGCAGCTAGAGTCCGCTCTTGGTCTACAGCCATCGTAGGGATACTCGTCAACGCTTTTTTAATTTTTTGAACAGAGCTAACCATTCGATTTATAGGATGGGATGCCTTACCAGACTTCATACGGCTATTGTTTCCCATCCTATTTGTACACCCCTGTGGGTTCACTTCAGCTATCAATTTCTTTCAACACATCTGCCGTCGGGAAATCAGGACGTTTGGCAGGCGGAGCCAGGGTATTGCCCGTTACCCTTCTCTATGGCTACTGACAACGATTTACGCGAGAATTGATAATAGAGTAGGTTCTGATTCCGAATTGTCCCATTTGCGGTTTGAATCTATTTAGTTAGGAGAGGCAGAATGTCTCTTAAAAGCCTGTCCGACTGAAAACGTTCCTAAATTTAGTGCTGGGCTTTGGCAGTGAAGGCTTTTCGGATAGGCTTTTAAAGCCCTGGACAGTGCCTCTCAATTCATCAGGAGTTTTGGTTCATGAAAGTTGGTTTGCAGCCTGCTTTGAGTGATGCGAATGTGGATGCTGCTCAGCCGATGAGCCAGCGTCAGCTTGCAGTCTCAATATCAGCAATTCCAGAGGAAATGGGGCGCGATGTGCCGCTCAACCTGTGTCTGATTCTAGATCACAGTGGTTCAATGGGGGGTCGCCCCCTAGAGATGGTGAAACAGGCAGCCCATCGGATTGTGGATCGGCTTTCGTCGGGCGATCGCCTCTCCATCGTCGCATTTGACCACAAAGCAAAGGTATTGGTCCACAACCAGACGATTGATAATCCTGCCAGTGTGAAGCTGCAAATCAATCAGATCAAGGCAGGGGGCGGCACTGCGATTGATGAAGGGTTGAGATTGGGGGTTGAGGAACTGGCAAAGGCAAAGCGAGATACCATCTCCCAGGCATTTTTGCTGACGGATGGGGAAAATGAGCACGGTGATAATGATCGCTGCCTGAAACTGGCAAAACTCGCGGCTGACTACAATCTGACGGTCAACACCCTCGGCTTTGGCGATGCCTGGAACCAGGATGTGTTAGAACGAATTGCAGATGCGGGCGGTGGCAGTCTCTCTTATATTCAGCAGCCTGAAGAGGCAGTCGGTGAGTTTGCCCGGCTATTTACGCGGATTCAGTCTGTTGGGTTGACCAATGCCCATCTCCAACTATCGTTGATGCCCAACGTGCGGCTGGCGGAGATGAAACCCATTGCCCAGGTCTACCCAGATACGATTGAGCTACAGGCGATTCAGGAAGCAGGGCACTACGTGGTGCGATTGGGCGACTTGATGGTGGATGTGCCTCGAATTGTGCTGACAAATCTTTACTTAAATCAGTTACCTGAAGGGTTGCAGACCATCGCCTACCTTCAGATCCGCTATGATGACCCAGCCTATGCCAGGGAAGGGTTACTTTCCGAAAAGATTCCGGTCACTGCCAACTTCATTAGTCCCTATCAGCCGTCACCTGACCCTAAGGTACAACAGCATGTCTTGGCGTTAGCAAAATACCGACAAACCCAGATTGCCGAAACAAAGCTACAGATGGGCGATCGCGTAGGAGCTGCCACCATGCTGCAAACCGCTGCCAAAACCGCGCTTCAGATGGGCGACCAGGGTGCAGCCACCGTCCTACAAAACAACGCTACCCGGCTCCAGTCTGGGGAAAATCTGTCAGAAGCCGATCGCAAACAGACGCGGATTGTTTCAAAAACCACCTTGCAGGGTGGATAAGCGACCATTAAAACCTTCTACTGATTGAGGGTGTTGCTGATTTTGGGTATGAATTGAGAGTTGTATGAATTGAAACGAAGTTTCAATTCATACTGCTACTCAGCACCACCATTGATTGGGTCAATAGGGTAATGCAACTTAGAGGTCAGAACTGTGTATGCGTCCGAAAGTACCTGAACTGCTCTTGCTTTTTTATCTCTTTCTGCCGAAATGGGGGATAGGTGCAATGGCTGCTCAAGTAATTCTGTCTCAAATTAAAGCCATCTACGCCGCCCAACAAGCCGAGAAGCAATTGAGCTTAGATCTAGATAATGACAATGCTGCATCATTTCAAGATTTTCTACTTGCCCTTTGGTTTGATCCGAGCAATACGGCAGCTTATGGTTACTTTGGGCTGTTTACCGCTCTTCAAAATGGAGAGATTACGGCTAATGGTTCTACCCCTGAACACTGAAATCAGGACTTCTCCATCCGCAAATCAGCCATGATCTGCACTCGTTAAAACTGAACAATCCATCTCCTAGATGATGCAACAAGAACACAGGAATTGATTGCCCTTATGGAGTAATTAATTCCTGTGTTCCGACACCTGGCACTTAGCACCTAACTCAAGCGATCACCGATGCCTTTGGACGGGCAAAAATCATCCGTCCCGCCGAAGTTTGTAAGGCACTGGTCACAATGACCTGTAGCTCACCGCCAACATAACCACGTCCATCTTCTACAACAACCATCGTGCCATCGTCCAGATATCCAATCCCCTGGGCAGGTTCCTTCCCTTCCTTAAGAATTTTCAGGTCAATGCTGTCACCGGGAATATAAGTTGGGCGAACTGCCTGAGTCAGGTCATTCACATTCAAAACAGTGACTTTCTGTAAGTTGGCAACCTTGTTCAGGTTGTAATCGTTAGTTAGAAGAGTCGCGTTAATCTCCTGTGCCAGTCGAATCAGTTTGGCATCAACGGTTGCCACATCCTCGTAGTCTGCCGGGTGAATCAGAATCCGGTCTGGGTAAGACTCTTTCATCCGGTTGAGAATATCCAAACCGCGCCGCCCCCGTACTCGTTTCTGGTCGTTGGAAGAATCAGCAACCTGTTGCAACTCTCCCAGAACAAATTGCGGCACCAAAATATGTCCTTCCAAAAAGCCAGTATTCAGCAAATTTTCAATCCGACCGTCAATAATACAGCTTGTGTCTAGCACTTTGGTAGAGGCAGGCTTAAGAGTACCCTCTGCCAGCAGTAGCGTTTCTACCGTATGGGGATTGATCAGCCGCAACAGGGTGCGCCCGTGCACATCTGCCAGAGTAACTCCCGAAAAGGCAAACATGACGCTGCCCACAACGGCTGCCAGGGGTTTGATGAAAGTGAATTCAATGGGAATCGGCAACAGAAAAATCGGAGCCAGGAGCAGGTTTGCCACTAGCAGACCCAGCACCATACCCACGGCACGACTCAGCAAAATATCGGCTGGCATCGTGCGGAACTGCCGCTCTAATCGGCGGTAACTGGTTTGAACCACCAGACCAACGGCAAGCCCAATCACTGCTCCAAAGCCAGCGGTCACCCAGCGAAGACCCTCTTCGTTGGTGACTTGCTGTAGAGCACTCGTTGGCAGTTCTTCGATGCCATGAAAACCGATCCCCGCCCCTGCTAGGATGAATGAGATAATAATGATTGCATCAAGCATAAGTTCAGGTTAGATGGGGGGACTCATCTCAACCGTTGAAGTTGAGAATCTGCCAATCTGTTAGAGGAGCCAGTTAGACCGTTTTGGACAGCCAGCGGTTAGCAATGAAAGTAACTGGCTTCGCCGTCAGGCTGACATGACCATATTATACTCTTCGTCTTGGTAATGCTTTTGGCTAGAGCCTCCTCTGGGAAAGCTATTGCTCCTTCAGGGGCACCAGCTTCAGCTTATATTCATATTCCTTTTTGCCGGAGACGTTGCTACTACTGCGATTTCCCCATCTCTGTGGTTGGGGATAAACCGTTGATCAGGCGGCAGGCGAACAGCAACCAACAACAGACTAAACGCATCAACGGCAGCAATTCGGGGACGATCGCCCAATACATTGAAGTCCTGTGCCAGGAAATTTGCCTTTCTTCATCCGGGGGCAGCTTACTGGAAACCGTCTTCTTTGGAGGCGGCACTCCCTCACTTATTTCTGTTGAGCAACTGGATCGGATTCTGACAAGCCTGGAACGGCAGTTTGGCATCGCTGCTAGTGCCGAAATTTCTATGGAAATCGATCCCGCAACTTTTGATTTAGAGCAGCTTCAGGGCTATTGTTCAGCCGGGGTAAACCGGATTAGCCTGGGGGTGCAGGCATTTCAACCAGAACTGCTGGCAGCCTGTGGGCGATCGCACACCGTGGACGACATTTACCAGGCGATCGACCTTGTCCACCAGGCAGGCTTCCAAAACATCAGTCTGGACTTAATCTCTGGTCTGCCCCATCAAACCCTGGAACACTGGCGAGACTCGCTGGATCGGGCGATCGCCCTCAAGCCCACCCATCTTTCCTGCTATGACCTGACCGTTGAAGCAGGTACCCCATTCAGTCGCCAATACAAACCAGGAGTCAGTCCGCTTCCATCGGATGACATCACAGCGGAAATGTACCGGCTTGCCCAGCAAACCCTGACCGCAGCCGGATATGACCATTACGAAATCTCCAACTATGCCAAACCGGGCTACCAGTGTCGTCACAACCGCGTTTACTGGGAGAATCGCCCCTTCTACGGGTTTGGCATGGGGGCAACCAGTTATCTGGAGGGCGATCGCTTTTCCAGACCCCGGAAGACACGGGAATATTACGAGTGGGTGAGCACGCAGGAGCGCAGAAGAGTAGGGGAGCCGAGGGGCGAAGGGGCAGGAGAGGCACCCAACTCCTTCCCAACCCCCAACCCCCAACCCCCAGATCTTCTCCTCGACACCCTCATGCTGGGCTTAAGACTCGCAGAGGGGCTAAACCTGTGTGAGTTGGAGCAGAAGTTTGGTAGGGAAATGCTGGAAAGAATTTGGACTTGTTTGCAGCCCTACCATCGGAAAGGTTGGGTTGAGATTCAAACGGGTTCAGAATCGCTTAGTTTCACATCAACAGACTTACCCCATACCGGATGCCTTCGATTCACCGATCCCCAAGGGTTTCTCTTCTCTAACGTCATGCTGATTGACCTATTTGAGGAATTGACTTGAGTAAAGGTCGTGATAAATCAGGATCGGGAATCAAATCAAGCTTCAGAATTTAGTCTCTCTGCCTCTCCGCCCACCTGCCTGCCCCGGCATATTAAAACTTGAGAGCAAAATTACCCGTAACGGGTACCGTCAATACTGCCCTGCGCTGAATAGACTCGCTATAGACCGTAACAATCTATTCAGAGAGGTTAACGTATGGGACGGCATGGCTTTTTTGCCCGTAGATGCGAAGACGTTCCGGCGGGTGGCACAGCCCCAACCGGCAAATTTGGCAGAATGTTTCCCAACCTTCCTGCTTTCACGCCTGATCCAGAAAAACTGAAGCTTTTGGGCGAGACAATGGTGGATAAAGGAGTCGATGTTGTTGATGAAACCGGCACTACTTTACGTCGGGATAATCCAGAGGGCGATAATCCTGCGATCGCCGCCGGGTATACCTACCTGGGACAATTCATTGACCACGACATTACTTTTGATTTGACCCCTCTCCACGATGCCCAGGTGGATCCACGGGCAGTGAGAAACTTCCGCACCCCTGGACTTGACCTGGATAGCCTCTATGGGGCTGGACCAGAAATACAGCCCTACCTTTATGCAGCCGAGCGAGGATCTCAGAAAAAGTTTTTGATTGGGCAAACGACACCCTCCCCAACCGGGCGGCGAACTAATGGGCAGACTGAACAACTTCTGGCAATGGCAAACGACTTGCCCCGTGCACCGCAAAGTCAGCCCCAGATCAGCCTTGCCCTGATTGGTGACCCCCGCAACGACGAAAACCTGATCGTGGCACAGATGCACGTCGCCTTCCTCAAGTTCCATAACAAGGTAGTTGAAGGGCTTGAGGATGGTTCCATTCCCAGGGATCCCTCCGGCAACCGGAGTGTATTTGAGGAAGCGCGGGAACTTGTGACCTGGCATTACCAGTGGATCGTCGTCAACGATTTTCTCAGCCGCATCCTCGACAAAAACCAGCTTAATCAGGTTCTTTACAAAGGCAGACGGTACTACCATTTCCATGCCGACCCATTCATTCCAGTGGAGTTTTCAGCCGCCGCTTACCGCTTGGGGCACAGCATGGTCAGGATGGTGTATGACTATAACCGAGTCTTCACCACAAAACCGACGGATAGCCGATTTACAGACGCAACCCTGGAACTGTTGTTTGAGTTCACGGGCAAATCTGGTAACTCCGACACCCCGCCAGGGCTGAATCCTACCGTTCCCAGCAACTGGATCATCGACTGGCGGCTGTTCTTCGATGTTGAAGACGCGATCAAAGCAGATTTGAGCCGCAAGCTCGATCCCTACCTGGCTGAACCATTGACTAATTTACCCAATGTTCCAGCCCCCAACTCTCTAGCAGTTAGAAACCTCCTACGGGGACGCAGCCTGGGGCTTCCCTCTGGTCAGAGCGTGGCTAAGTATATGGGATTCAAGCCCCTGCGCCCACAGGCGATCGCCAATTGCAGTGCAGACGGCAGAGTCGCAGCCCAGGTTGGCTTTGATGTGGAATCTCCTCTCTGGTACTACATTCTCAAGGAAGCAGAGATCCAGGCTCAGGGTAAGCATCTGGGCGAAGTCGGTAGCCGCATTGTTGCAGAAGTGTTCATTGGACTTTTAGAAGGCGACAAAACCTCCTATCTGGTCAAAAAACCTGACTGGAAACCAACCCTGCCTGCAAAAGTGCCCGGAACCTTCACAATGGCAGATCTGTTGCGGTACGTGAAAGACTTGAACCCGATTGGGGATTAGGTGTCAGGAGTCGGGAGTTTTGAGTTTTGAGTTGAGAGTTTTGAGTTGAGAGTTGAGAGGGAAGATGGAAGCGAGTTGGTAGTAGGCAAAAGGAGCTATTAATGCGATGGGCGACTTTGCTGAAATGCCTGCAAGAACTGCTCACCCTTCGGGAAGCAAGCTTACACCCTAGCCGCTCCCATTGGGGGAGGCGACAGGAAATATCTGAAAGCCCTTCTCCTTGTGGAGAAGGATGGGGATGAGGGCAAAATAGTTGCACATCCCGTTATTATTCTTTCCCCATGACCTATTACCTTCAAAACTCTTAGCTCAAAACTCTTAACTTAAAACTTCCTATCCCCTCCCCTGTAGGATCCGGTTAGATTCCAGACTATTCATTCAAAACTCAAAACTCTTAACTCAAAACTCTCAACTTACAAACTTCTTTCCCCCTTTTTGAAAGATTATATAGAGTATCCCCACCGTCTTTTTTGCAAGATCTGATTTGAAATCAACCTAACACTAGTGTTAAGATCATCAACTGTGACTTTAGCGGAAGCGGAAGCGGGGAAAATCAAACATGACAAAGCGAACTTTGGGCGGAACTAGCCGCAAGCGTAAAAGGACTTCCGGTTTTCGTGCCCGTATGAGAACTAAAAATGGTCAACGGGTGCTAAAAGCACGGAGAAGCAAAGGGCGTGCCCGTTTGGCAGTTGCCTAGAGGTTGATTGTGGCGTTGCCCAAGGCAAACCGCCTGAGACGACGAGAAGATTTTAATCGCGTTTATCAGAAAGGCTTTCGCAAACGATCTCGCTACCTCACGTTAGTGGTCCTAAAGCCGAAGGCAAGGATCTCACTTCATAGTAGCCGTGCAGCGACCGAGAATGTCCCGCCTGACGATGGTTGGCTTCCAACTAGGATTGGTATTTCAATTAGTCAGAAGGTCAGCAAGCGGGCGGTTATTCGCAATCGAATTAAGCGGCAAATTCGGGCGGCGATGGGCAATTGGCTTCCCTTTCTACCGCCTGGATGGAATTTAGTTATTGTGGTACACCCGCAGGCTGTTGAGTGCGATTACTTTCAATTTCTGCGAGAATTAGAGCAGTTGTTGATGGCCGCGGAGGTACTCAATGGGCATTCGTGAAGACGTTTACTATGAAGGGGGTCCCCACATTGGTGACCTTGTCATTAATGTGTTATTGGGTTTTACGGTGATTTGCCTGCCGCTAACCGTAGGGGCGATCGTTCGAGCCTTATGGCTGCGTTATCGCATTACCAATCGTCGTATTTCCGTGACCGGAGGCTGGCGGGGTCGCGATCGCTCCGATATTATCTATTCTGAGATTGCCAAAGTGGTGACTGTTCCTCGTGGTATTGGCAGTTGGGGTGATATGGTCGTTACCTTAAAAGACGGTAGCCGTCTAGAACTGCGAGCGGTGCCCAAGTTTCGGGAAATTTACGACTACATCAACGATAAAATTTCTCCCAAAGCCCGTTCAGCGAGTGGTTCTATAGGTAGCCAGAACAGTTAATCTAGCTTTTTTACAGAGCAAATTGTATCCAAGGGGCTTCAGCCCCTTGTTTAGTAAAGGGAATGCCTTAATCTCCGATTAAATTGGGATCAGCTAACGGCGGTGGTGTGATAACCCTACTGGCGTAGCACCCATTTCTTGCGTGTATGCGGGTTATATTTGGATAGACTTAGAAACGGACACGTTTCAGACAGAATCGGTTCAGACTACTAAATCAGTTCAGACTACAAGGGGCGACGTTCATCGCATGGACTTTGGAATTGGGTTTCTCTCCAACAACGTAATGCTGCCAATCCTGGATTTCTTCTACGGGATTGTGCCTAGCTATGGACTTGCTATTGTGGCTCTGACCCTGGTTATCCGGTTCGCGCTTTATCCGTTAAGTGCAGGGTCTATCCGCAATATGCGCCGCATGAAGGTTGTTCAGCCCATCATGCAGAAGCGGCAGCAGGAAATTAAAGAGCGTTACAAAAGTGATCCTGCAAAACAGCAAGAAGAAATGGCAAAGGTTATGCAGGAGTTTGGCAATCCCCTTGCAGGTTGTCTGCCTCTCTTACTGCAAATGCCTATTTTGTTTGCTTTATTTGCGACTTTAAGAGGTTCGCCATTCTCGGATGTTCCCTACACGTTCAACCTTCAAATCCTCCCTGGTGAGCAGATCGAGCAAATTCAGCCGCAGGCATTTTCGACCTCTCCCCAGAACATTTACTTTGCGGATGGCGTTCATGCTCCTGTTTCAGCGATTCTTCCGGGGGGAACCAAGTTAGCCGTGGGTGACCAGGCTCAGGTTGAGTTCCAAACGACTGAAGGAAGGTCGCTGGGTGAACTGTTGCAGGAGTATCCTGAAACAGGTGCGAAGTTGGTTCCCCACTTTGAAGTAACCAATGGGGCTGAGCGCGTCAAGATTAACGAAGATGGCACGATCGAAGCCCTTCAGCCTGGAGATGTGTCCATTAAGGGAGTCGTGCCTGGGCTGGCAGCCGATAAAGGCTTTTTGTTTATTGATGCCTTGGGACGGGTTGGTGCGATTGATCCTGATGGAGCAATCCATTGGGATATTCTGGGCATGATTATTTTCTTTGGGGTCAGTATTTACATTAACCAGTTGCTTTCTGGTCAGGGACAGGGCCCCAGTTCTAACCCCAATCAAGATACGGTTAACAAAATCACACCCGTTCTTTTTTCCGGCATGTTTCTGTTTTTCCCACTGCCTGCCGGGGTTCTGATGTACATGGTGATTGCTAACATTTTCCAGACTCTTCAGACGTTTATCCTGTCAAGGGAACCCTTACCAGAAGAGATTCAAAAGTTAGTGGAAGTAGAGGAAAAAGCAGCAAACAAAGCTCAAGAAACTATTCCATTTGAACCAGGTCGTCCCAAGAAGGATGCTGAGGCGAAAGCTGATCCCAAAGCAAGCAACGCTCCTAAGACTGGCGGCGCTCCCAAAACTGACAAAGCCGTTCCAAAGCCAACTACCAACACCCCCAGGGTTGATCCCAAGGCAAAGGGGATCAAAGGAGGCAAGAGTACTCCACCATCTGAATCTGGACGTTCTAAGAAAAAAGCCTGAGGTCAGCTATGGATGGAACTTTGGTAGAGCGTGGACAGAAGTGGCTAAAGGATCTGCTGCATCTGGCAGGGATGCCATCGTCGATCAACATCGAACCGCAGCCTCCCTTTTCTGAAGATAGCTGTTGGATTACGATCGACGAGTCGAATTTAACGCCTGAGCAGGTGGAGTATCTGACTGGGGTAGATGGTCATGTTCTAGACTCTATCCAATACTTGATGAATTCCATCTTGAACCTGGGACAGGATGCGGATAAGCAAGGTGCTTTCACGGTAGAGCTGGCTGGTTACCGTTTGCGTCGGTACTCGGAACTGAAGCAGATCGCTGATCATGCGGCTTCCCAGGTACGAGAAAGGGGCGAAGAGTTTGAGATCAAGGCATTGTCTTCAGCAGAACGGCGACAGATGCATACCATGCTGAAGGAACATGATGATCTGGAAACCTACAGTCGGGGGCAGGAACCCGATCGCCGCCTGGTAGTGCGTCTGCTGCAAGATGAGTCCTGAGTTAGGTTAGTAGAATCATTTGCTCCTGGTTGTTTGGGGGTACGCGAACGTATGGAACCGATTCATATTCCACAGTTGACCAAAGCCCCTCAAGAGACTGAGGTGATCGAATTCGACCAGGCAATTGAGGGGCTGGAAACTCTGACCTCTGTTCAGGGGCGGTTGCAGGTAGCCCATAAAGGAAACTATTTGGAGGTTTCGGCAAAGGCGGAAACAATTATTACTCTGACTTGTCACCGCTGTTTGCAGCAGTATAATTATCGGCTGGCGATCGCTCCAACGGAGCTAATCTGGTTAGATGAGTCTGCCAAACCAGATGCGATGGATTTTCTGGATCGGGAAATCTCGCCGGACGATTTGGTTGAAACGCTGCCCCCCAGAGGTTTTTTTGATCCGGAAACCTGGTTGTACGAGCAGCTATCTCTGGAAATACCCCAGCATCAGTTATGTGACCAGAACTGTGAGGGAATTCAGATCCCTGGAATCAATGAGCAACCCCTGGTCGATCGCCGCTGGGCATCTCTAGAAGCCTTAAAGCAACAGTTTTCTAATAATTAAATTAGAAGATTTCTACAAAACAATACACTTGTCGTAGGGTGCCGTTAGCGAAGCGTAACGCACCATGATCTGGTATTTTCATTGCTAGAAATTCCTTAGAACAGTATAGGAGCAGGCGGTTTAAGGTTAGCATTTTCTATTTGAGCCACGGTTTCATGAGGGATAAAGCGGTAGTTTAACGCTAATTGGGTGTCAGCTTCTGACTAGTGCAGCAAGGTGGAAGTTCAGTGACTGTAGGGCAGACAAGATGCCTGCCCTACAGTCGAGATACCGGCACTACGGAATGGTAGCTAGATTTACACCGCAGACCACTAGCCATATTTGAGGACTGCCGCCTGATTGGCTACCAGAAATGCAAGCGTCTCTGAATCAAAAATCCACATTGGGTTGGGGTTGTTTTCAAAGAGTAGCCGGTACTGCACTTAAACCATGCCTCATATTGAATGGTTTCTCCGCTAAGGCACCGATCAAGCCGTGGCTGAATCACCGTTTCAATTGAAATTAGTGTGCCTTTAGCCGGAGCGATCGGTTGGGAAACCTAGTAAAAACTGGCGTGAGACTTTTGCTGTGAAGCACCAGAAACTACGCGACCCCAACCATTGAAGGCTTCAGATTGCTATGAAAGTAACCGTCTCCTGCTTGAGAGATTTACTGACATCATTTGCCCGGTTGCACCTTGTGCCCGGTTTGCTTGCTTTGCCAATATTGTCTGGGACTTTTACCCCAACCGTACTAGCACAAACCGTTTCCCCGCCGCAGAATGCCAAAGAATGGTGGCAGCGTTGTCAGCAAGAGTGGAATGCTGGACAGTATGACGTTGCCAAACATTCCTGCCAGAAAGCACTGATGCTCTATCAGGAGAAGGGGGATCTAAAAGCTACGGCGCTGGTCTTGAGTGGTTTAGGAGTGCTCCACGGTTCGCTTCATGACTACAACAAAGCCATTGAGTACCAAATTCAAGGGTTAGAAGTTGCTAGAAATAGTGGCGATCAACCACTAGTGGTCAAAGCCCTGCTGAATTTAGGACAAGCCTATGCCGCCCAATCTCAGTACACCAAGGAAACTGCCGCCTACGAAGAGGGGCTAGCGCTGGCACGTAAAATTAACTTTTCCCAGGGCGAGTTAACAGCGCTCAATTTTTTGGCATATACCTACTCAATTCAACGCAATTTGCCTCAAGCGATCGCCTACCACGAACAAAGCTTACAACTGGCGAATCAGCTTCAGGATGTACGTAGTGAGGTACGCAGCCGGATTAACCTGGGCAGTGCCTATACTGAACTGGGCAAGGTGAATCAAGCGATCGCCGTATTAGAACCTGGAGTTGCCCTGTCCCAGAGTCAAGGTTGGCAGACTGAACTGGCGTGGATTACAGGCAAATTGGGGGGAGCGTATCGGGTTCGGGGAGACTACCCCCAGGCGATCGCACTGTATCAGCAAAGTTTAGAAACCGCCCGCAGCCTCAAAGATCCTGGGTTGGAAACCGTTGCCCTGAATGAACTGGGGCGGGTGCATGAAGCAAAGGGAGACTATGCCAAAGCAATTGAGGCGCACCAGCAGGCGTATGAACTGGCAACGTCTCACAATCATCCCAAAAATCAAATAACTGCCCTGAACGGGTTAGGACTGGCTTATTACAACCTGGGGGACTTTACCCAGGCACTTTCATTGCAAACGCAGCAGCTTACCCTGGCAAACCAAGCCAAAGACTTGGAAGGGCAGTCCTGGGCATTGAGCTTACTGGGCTTGACCCATTCCGCCAAACGTGAATTTGAAACAGGGTTGGGCTACCTGGACCAGGCAGCCGAGTTGATGCGGCAGGTGGGCGATCGCTGGGGTGAGGCAGCGGTACTGGCAAATTCAGGTGGGGCTTACCGTAACTTGGGTCGTTACCCTGAGGCAGTCAAATCCTATGAGCAGAGTCTTGCTTTGATGCGATCGCTTAACAACCTTGCCGGTGAAAGTCGCATTTGGGCAAACCTGGGCAGTGTCTACCGCAATCAAAAACAGTATGACCAAGCGGTTGCAGCTTACCAGAACGGATTAACGCTGGCTCGTCAGGTAGGGGATGACACCACAATCAGTTATATCCTGGCAAATTTAGGTCTATTGTTTTACTGGTCGAATGACCTGGCACAGGCAGAGCAGTTTTTAAGGGAAGCGATCGCGGTTCGAGAGTCCTTACGCACGCGCCTGGGGCAAAAAGATGCCTTCAAAATTGCCCTGGCGGATATGGAAATCACCACCCTCACCTACCTGAATCTACAACGGGTTCTGATTGCCCGAAACCAGTCCGAAACCGCTCTGGAAATTGCAGAACAGGGGCGTGCCCGTGCCTTTGCCGAATTAATTGCTGGAAACCGAGAAGTAGACAGCGCAGCTTCCCTAGCACCCCCATCGCTGGCGCAGATCCGGCAGGTTGCCCAACAGCAGAATACTACGCTAGTGCAATATTCCATTCTGGGTAATGAACTGGAAGCCGATGAAGGGAGCGGCGATCGCAGCCCCGAAATCGCTATTTGGGTAGTGCAACCATCGGGAAAAATTACCTTCCGCCAGGTTTCCCTCGATTCCAAAATGCAGGCTAAAAAGAATTTGACTGATTTGGTGCTGAACGGGCGCACAGCCTTGCGGAGCCGATCAATTGGTGTGGTTGCCCAACGGGAGCAAACCGCCCCACCCAATCAGGAACCCTTGAAGGAGTTGTATCAGATCCTCATCCAACCTATTGCCGACCTGCTTCCCGGTGATGCCCAGGCAACGGTTGTTTTTGTGCCTCAAGGCTCCCTGTTTCTGGTGCCCTTTGCTGCCCTGCAAAACCCCGAGGGAAAGTACCTGATTCAGCAGCATACCCTGGCAGTTTCTCCTTCGATTCAAGTCCTGGATCTCACCCATCGCAACCAACAGAGCCATCGACATCCCCAACAACAACAGCAGAATGTCTTGGTGGTGGGTAACCCGACAATGCCAACAGTGTCGCTGGGTGAAGGGGAGCCACCAGCGCGATTGGATAATTTACCCGGTGCAGAAGTCGAAGCCCAAGCGATCGCTGAACTGTTTAGAACCCAGGCAATCACGGGGGATAGCGCGACTAAGTCCACCGTCGTGGAACGAATGCAGCAAGCCCACATGATTCATTTAGCGACGCATGGATTGTTAGAGGATTTTCAAAATACAGGAATCCCAGGCGCAATTGCCCTTGCTCCCACTATCAGTGACAGTGGGCTACTGACAGCGGCGGAATTGCTGAAGTTAACCCTAAAAGCGGAGATGGTAGTCCTGAGTGCCTGCGACACGGGACGGGGCAAAATTACAGGTGATGGGGTGATTGGACTATCGCGATCGCTGATTTCAGCAGGAGCCTCCAGTGTGATTGTGTCCCTCTGGGCAGTCCCCGATACTCCCACTGCCGCATTAATGACTGAGTTTTATCATCATCTGCTGCAATATTCCAAACAAAAACACTCCAGCAAAGCAGATGCACTGCGACAGGCAATGCTGAAAACGATGGAAAAATACCCCAGTCCAAGCGATTGGGCAGCCTTCGTTCTGATTGGTGATTTTCAATAATCAGGGCAGTCTTACAGCCATTTTCATTTGTGTATGCCACACCAATCCCTTGTTTCTCATTAATCTAAAGGCATCGCCTGTGTTGCACTCGTCTGAAAACCGCTGTAATTTGAATTATGAGAAAGGTCGCCATTGGCGACCTTTCTCACACTCTTTATTCATGCACCCATGTGCTGCATCAAGACGCTAATGCAAGATGTTGGGCAACGGGTTGCTGAATTGCTCGCTCCAGCAATTGCCGCTTAAACAATGAATAGCTATTCATGGTCGCTAAATTAGGCATTTCTTGCCAGCAATGACGGCAGAACGAAACAGTCTCGTGATGGCGAAAACATTGCACCATCGGATAACCACAGCAAGGGCAGTTTGACATAAAAGTTTTCACACTCGTTTGTAATGGTTGGTTTAGTAATCAAGGGATAAAGCTTTATTCCTCTATCCCTTTAAAGCATAGGATACAAACTTGAGGAACCTGTGAAGATTCCATCGATTTAGTAAAGAAACAAAAATATATGTTAAGTGTTCGTAGCACAAAGAATTCTATTCACCCACATAAATACCTAATCGTTTTTGCATTGGCATGGCAGTTCAATCTGAAATCTGATGCTCTAACCAATCGAAAATTTCGTTCAGATGGTTTAAAGTGACCAACCCGTATTGCCAGAGAATCATGGGCAACAGGCTGGGAGTTTGCACAGAATGACGTAAAGCAAACTGAAGATTTGCACCAGAAATCATCAGATCTTCCTGTAAAAACTGCAAAAACTGGGCAAAATCTTGAGATTCCATTGCTGCCCTCCAAATTTTTCTGCCTTAGCTCTAGACAATAGATTTGACGAAGTTAAGTAGGTAGATAGAATCAAATGTAGGATGGGTTAGCGATAGCGTAACCCATGCGGGTGCTGGGTTTCGTACCTCAACCCAACCTACACAGGTCTTATATTTAATTAGTCCCACCTAATTAAGAGATTTGAACCAGCTATAGACATACAAAGGGGCGATCGCCAATCACTCACACCCATCCACCCGAATAAAGCAAAACGGTTTGCAGAACCCAATCGATCTGGTTGTAAGATACTGAGCCTGGACTATTGATTAGTCGGGTTGAGTTCAAGCGACTTATCTAAAAGCGAGATCTTTTTGTCGAGAGTACGACCGACCCGAATCTCCTCCACTGAAGGGCTTGGCAGTCTGACCGGGTGCTCACAATAAATTTGTCCAGCCTTTTCTAAAAGCTCTGTGCGACAACGACGACAAAACCAATAGGTTTCACCCGAACGAACATGGCGTAACAAAATATCAGAACATACTGGGCAGTTCGTCATATTATTAACCATTTGAAAGAATTTATTTAAACGTTCTGGTCAAGCACTTTTGGTGGGTTCACCAACAGCATCTGCAATGGTAAAAACGATGAATAATATAGCGATCCTATTTGGATTGTCAGAAAGAATTTCATAAGCATCCTTTCTCACAAAGCCTTACATTTTCACAAACGATTTAGGACTGTTAAATGAAGGAAAACTATGAATAAACTCACCCCTTCCATGTGGCAGTCACCTAAACCTCACCAAGTTATACCAATTTCATTTGAGGACGAGCAGAATTAACCCTTGTAAGGCAAGGGGCTTAAACCCCTTGTTCAGTGCAGCCTCATAAAGAATTGGTATTAGAAATCGGTAGTTTTTCCTGGGAAAAATTCCTCGTTTCTAAGTTGGATGAGGTTTAACTCGGAATGCAAGCTTGACGTAACAGTTGAGTCCGAATCAGTAATCTCTAAACAGAGTTTTTATGAAAAACTGAAACGGAAGACGTTAATAAAGGGATCTGATTCTTTTCATTCTCGCTGTACCTGACAGATGGGCTTGTATCTCCTGGCACAACTTAAGATAAGTTTATAAGGACTCCAAATTGGATATAGTTTGGAAGAGTAAATTACGTTCGTTTATCTAAGTATTGTTAGGGTATTTTCAGGTATGGCTGCTTCGGTTGTTTCTGCTGCATGGTTACATGAGCATTTAGAGGATCCCCAGGTTGCGATCGCCGACTGTCGGTTCTCCTTGATGCAACCCCATCAGGGGCAGCAAGAATATCAGGCAGGTCACATCCCAGGGGCATACTACCTGGACTTAAACCGGGATTTTGCCAGCCCGGTTGGTCAGCACGGAGGACGGCATCCCCTCCCTGACCCCACCCACTTGGTACAAAAGCTAGAAGAGATGGGAGTGTACTCCGAGCAACCCCAGGGACCGACCCTGGTGGTAGCCTATGATGACTCCCGTCAGGCTTTCGCTTCTCGTCTGTGGTGGTTACTCCGTTACCTGGGGCACGATCAGGTTGCGGTGTTGGATGGGGGACTGGCAGGGTGGAGGGGGGCAGGCTATCCGGTAACCGATGTAATTCCCGCCCCTAAGTCTGGTAAGTTCCTGCCTCAGCTTCGTCCCCATCTGGTTGTAGACATTGATCAGGTGAGAACCCAAAAGGATTTACCGACTGTGGCTCTGGTCGATTCGCGGGAAGGCGAACGCTACCGGGGGGAGCGGGAACCCATTGACCCCATCGCTGGGCACATTCCCGGTGCAGTCAATTACCCCTGGCAAGAGGCAACGAATGCTGAAGGTTACTTACGCTCAAAGAATGAGCAACGCCAACGCTGGGCGGATCTGGAACAGAAGGACGAAATTTTAGTTTACTGCGGCTCTGGAGTGACTGCCTGTGTCAATCTGCTATCCCTGTATCTGGCAGGGATTGAGGGCGGAAAGCTCTATGCTGGGAGTTGGAGCGATTGGTGTTCGTATTTGGAATAGGTGTTATACCAATTTCATTTGAGGATGAGCAGAATTAACCTTTGTCAGGCAAGGGGCTTAAGCCCCTTGTTCAGTGCAGCCTCATAAACATTTAGTGTTAGGTATTTAGGGCTTTGAGTTTAGGTGTTCGCTGTTCGTCTAGCCATGCCAGTCCGGCTCCGGCAGCTTCTGCCAGAATGCTGATCAGACGATAAAGGGCAACAATGCTGAGGAGTATAGCGGGGGAGTAGGTTTGACCGAGGAGGGCGATCGCGGTTGCCTCAAAAACTCCGATACCGCCCGGTGCACCGGGAATCACCAATCCCAATAGCCAGGACAGGCTAAAGACCGTAATCAGCAGCGGAATTTGCCCTGGTTCAATCGAACTAATTGCCAGGAATGTGACCAGAAAGCCCATACCACGCAGCAGCAGAAATCCGACTTCGCCTGCGAATGGAACCAAGGGGTAGCCACTCAGTTGGATAGTCGCGGAAGCTGGTTTCCCCGAATTTGCTTTCTGCTTCAGCTTACTCAGGAGTTGGATCACGGGATTGAGCACTCTGGGGTGGAGTCCCGCCAGCACAACCAGTAACCCAACCCACTGAGCCAGAATCCCAGGCAACCCATATTGAGTTGCGATTTGACGGCTACAGAGGAGCGTGATTAGAAGGGCAGAAGCTGCCATCAGTAACGGTTCGAGTAAAACACTGACGGTAGCAGTTTCCACAGCAATTCCAGCTTTGGTCGCTGCCACAATTCGTCCATAGAAATGCCAAACGTTGCCCGGTAGGTATTTGGCGATGTTTGTCTTCAGGTAGGTCTGGGTTGCCCAGATGGGATTCGCTGGTTGCTTGAAATAGTGCAGGATCAGGCTCCAAACCCAGCCTGCACAAACATGGGCAAACAATGTCATGCCCAGGGCGATCGCCAGACACGCCCATCCCTTTGCGTCTACCCGCACCGCTGCTACCTGTTGCCAGTTATCCTTGAGCACCTTACCCAGGAAAAACAGTGTCCCGCCTAAAATGACCCAACGGAGAAACGGCTTAAACCGCGAAATGACTTGCTTCATGAAAGATTGACAGCCCCGACGTTCACCATAGATCATCTCAAACAGAGCATCATTGCAGAACCGATCCCTCAAGAACTGAGGCGAACGCGATAAGCTTAAATTGCTTTACCTGAATTCCCCGGTTGAGTTAGCCGTCCCTCTATTGAGGCTTATCCCCGAATGCGCGTTTTACTGCTGTACCCCCTGTTCCCCAAAAGTTTTTGGTCCTTTGAGAAAATTCTGGAACTGGTCGATCGCAAAGCACTGTTGCCCCCTTTAGGACTGGTGACTGTTGCTGCGATTTTGCCACAGGAATGGGAATTCAAGCTGGTTGATCACAACATTCGCCCGGTCAGCGAAGCCGAATGGGACTGGGCAGAGGTGGTAATTCTTTCCGCCATGATTGTGCAGAAAGAAGATTTTCTTAATCAAATTCGGGTCGCCAAGGAACGCGGCAAAAAAGTTGCTGTAGGCGGTCCCTACCCCACTTCGCTGCCCCAGGAAGCCCTGGCTGCCGGAGCCGATTACCTGATTCTGGATGAGGGCGAGATTACCCTGCCCCTGTTTGTGGAGGCGATCCATCGGGGAGATCCAGATGGAGTTTTTCGCTCGAATGGTGAAAAGCCAGATGTGACCCATACCCCGGTTGCCCGATTTGACTTGCTCGATTTCGAGGCTTACGACAGCATGTCGGTTCAGTTTTCGCGGGGATGCCCCTTTCAGTGCGAATTCTGCGACATCATTGTGTTGTATGGGCGCAAACCCCGAACCAAAACCCCCCAGCAACTTCTGGCAGAGTTGGAGCGGCTTTACGAACTGGGTTGGCGGCGAGCGGTCTTCATGGTCGATGACAACTTTATTGGCAACAAGCGCAATGTCAAGTTGTTCCTCAAAGAGTTGAAGCCGTGGATGGAAGCTCATGGCTATCCGTTCCGGTTTCAAACGGAGGCATCGGTGGATCTGGCACAGGATCAAGAACTGATGGATTTGATGGTGGAATGTGCCTTCAATGCGGTGTTTCTGGGGATTGAGACTCCCGACGAAGCCAGCCTCACTCTGACCCAGAAGTACCAGAACACACGGGATTCCCTGGCAGATTCGGTGGACCTGATCATCCGCTCTGGTCTGCGTGTGATGGCAGGATTCATTATTGGGTTTGACGGTGAAAAAGCAGGGGCGGGCGATCGCATTGTCCAGTTTGTGGAGCAAACCAGTATTCCCGCTGCCATGTTTGGGATTTTACAAGCCCTACCCGATACCGCCCTTTGGCATCGGTTAAAGCGAGAAGGGCGGTTGCTGGAGCAGGACAGCACCATTGACCAGGCAACTCTGATGAATTTTGTTCCCACCCGCCCAATTGAGGACATTGGCAGAGAATATATTAACGCTTTCTGGACGCTCTACGACCCACTGGTGTATCTGGAGCGAACCCACCGCCATTTCCGCAAAATCCTGCCAGTCCAGTACCCCAACAGTACCGCCAGCCCAATTGACTGGGTGAGTATTCGGGCTTTGCTCAAAGTTTGCTGGCGGCAGGGTGTGGTACGCAAGACTCGCGTCAAGTTCTGGCTGAACCTGCTAGATATCCTGCGGCACAATCCTGATGTTTGGAGCGATTACTTAACCGTATGTGCCCACAACGAACACTTTCTCCACTATCGGCAAATTGTGCAAGATCAAATTGAAAGGCAGTTGGCAGAGTATCTCACCCAGGCGGATAGGCGACAAACTGAAAATACCACTCAACACGAGTCAGCCAGGGAAGTCCAGTTTGCTATCTCCCAAAAGACAACTGCCAGCTAACTCCAATCAGCGCGGCTGATTCCAGGCATGAATTAAAGTTGAATGAATTAAAACTTGGTTCCAACCCACCTTGCATTAACGACACCATCCAACCTTGTCAGATGGAATCATTAGCGTCTAAAGTTGACTCAAATCCTGAGGTGGACAGAGTAAGCTTAAATGACGCGGTTTAGGTCAGCAATTTTGGTATGAGGATAGTCTTGTATGCGCATTTTGCTTTTGTATCCCCAGTTTCCTAAAAGCTATTGGTCATTTGAGAAAGCATTGGAACTAGTAGACCGGAAGGTGATGCTTCCCCCCCTGGGACTGGTGACTGTTGCCGCCATTTTGCCCCAGGAGTGGGAGTATAAGCTGGTCGATCGCAACATTCGGGTAGTCACTGAAGCAGAGTGGGAGTGGGCAGACATTGTGATTTTGTCTGCCATGATTGTGCAGAAGGATGATTTCCTAAACCAGATTCAGGAAGCAAAACGGCGGGGTAAACGGGTAGCCGCTGGCGGTCCTTACGCTACAGCACTCCCTCAGGAAGCCGAAGCTTCTGGCGTTGATTACTTAATTTTGGACGAGGGAGAAATTACCCTGCCTCTATTTGTCGAGGCAGTTAAACGGGGAGACACCGCTGGGGTGTTTCGTGCCGATGGCGAGAAACCGGACGTGACTAATACCCCTGTCCCCCGGTTTGATTTGCTTGAACTGAATGCCTATGACAGTATGTCAGTCCAGTTCTCACGGGGATGTCCCTTCCAGTGCGAGTTTTGCGACATCATTGTGCTGTATGGGCGCAAGCCACGCACCAAAGCACCACAGCAGCTTTTAGCCGAATTGCAATCCCTTTATGACTTGGGCTGGCGGCGCGCCATTTTCATGGTAGATGACAACTTTATTGGCAACAAACGCAATGTCAAGCTACTGCTCAAAGAACTGAAACCCTGGATGGCAGCGCATAACTATCCGTTCCGGTTTAATACGGAAGCATCCGTCGATCTGGCAAACGACCAGGAATTGATGGACTTGATGGTGGAATGTAACTTCAACGCCGTTTTCCTGGGCATTGAAACTCCCGATGAGGAGAGCCTCACTCTGACCCAGAAGTACCAGAACACGCGGGAGTCTCTAGCAGATTCAGTCGATGCGATTGTGCGATCGGGTTTGCGGGTGATGGCAGGCTTCATCATTGGGTTTGATGGCGAGAAGACGGGAGCGGGCGATCGCATTGTCCGATTCGTGGAGCAAACCACCATTCCAATGGCAATGTTCAGTATGCTACAAGCCCTACCGGACACTGCTCTCTGGCATCGACTGAAAAAGGAAGGGCGGCTACGAGATGATGTCGTGGAGTCCTCTGGCATGAACCAGACGACCTTAATGAATTTCATTCCCACCCGCCCCCTGGAAGACATTGCCCGGGAATACGTGGAGGCATTCTGGCAACTCTATGACCCCATGTGCTATCTGGAGCGCACCTACCGCCACTTCTTGAAACTGGGTGCCCCCAAATGCCCTGCTGTAATGCATGAAGTGAACTGGGTCAATATTCGCGCTGTACTGACCGTTCTCTGGCGACAGGGCGTGGTACGCAAGACCCGTTTGAAGTTCTGGCTGAACTTTATCGGCATTTTGCGGCACAATCCTGCCGTTTGGGAGCATTACCTGAATGTCTGTGCCCTGAACGAGCATTTCCTGGAATACCGCCAGATTGTACGGGACCAGATTGAAGCCCAATTAGCTGAGTATCTGGCAAATGCATCGCCTCGGAAACCAAAACTGGTTGAAACTGAAAAGGTAGAGCAGGCGATCGCAAGCTGAGGAGAGGCATTGGTCATTGGTCATTGGTTATTGGTCATCGACTTTCTGCTATAAGCATTTGTCTCGTTGCTAAGCTCTTGTTTGACAATGTTGATGGGAAAGTAGAGTTCCCCGTGCTGCTTTGGAGAAGCACGAGATTCTTTGGCAGGATTAGGATTGTGGATTTAAGCACTCCGCAAACTGTACGGGCGGGTTCAGCAGTCCAGTTTGCCTGATGCGATGGATTGGGCGGCAAAACCCGCCCCTACCCAATTCCGAACTTATTGAATTCTCATTCCTTACCAGGCAGAAGCTTCTTAACCAGCAAAAAGGCTGAAACGGCGATCTCAAAGTTTTAAGAAAAGAAGTGGAAGAGAGGAAATTTGGGAAGCCTAAAGTGCGTCCCCAAAAATCGATTATCTTTTCCACTTTCCGCCCAGTGAACAAGCTGTCCGCAACCACGGTTTACCTGATTCTAACCACCGCTTCAACGCTGTTTAGCTATTCAGTTTTTACCGTTAGTGCGGTGTATCGGGTAACGGTTGCCGGTTTGAACCCGCTCCAGTTGGTTCTGGTGGGGACTGCCCTGGAAGCCACTATTTTTCTGTGTGAAGTTCCTACGGGGGTGCTGGCAGATGTCCATAGCCGACGGCTGTCCATCATTATTGGTACTTTTCTGATTGGGGCAGGCTTCATCCTGGAAGGAGCAGACCCTACTTTTCTGGCAATTCTGTTGGCACAGATCCTCTGGGGGATTGGCTATACCTTTATTAGTGGTGCCCAGCAAGCCTGGATTGCCGATGAAGTGGGGGAAGAAGGAGCACATCAAGTGTTTCTTCGCGGTGCCCAGGTAAGCCAGGTAGGTGGGTTATTTGGTACGTTTTTGGGCGTTGGGCTTGCCAGCTACCGGATTGGGCTTCCCATTGTGGCAGGGGGAGTCCTCTACCTGGGACTGGGGCTATTTTTGATCCTGTTTATGCCCGAACAAGGCTTTACGCCAGAGCGTCAAAACCGCCGAACCGTTTGGAGGAGCATGACCCATACCCTGCGAGGAGGGGCTTACCTGGTCCGGCGACAGCCTGTTTTGATGATTCTTCTGGGGGTTGGAGCTTTGCATGGGTTAGCCAGCGAAGGACTCGATCGCCTCTGGGAAATGCACTTTCTGCAAAACTTCTCCTTTCCGGGGCTGGGACTGCTGGAGCCAATCGTTTGGTTTGGGATTATCAACGCGATCGCCAGCATTCTCAGCATCCTGGGGGTTGAACTGATCCGGATACGGGGGCAAGAGAAGGGATACGTCAACGCTGCCAAAGCCCTGTTAGTGATTGATAGTTTATTGATTGCCAGCCTGTTAACCTTTAGCATGGCGCGTAGTTTTGAACTGGCATTGGCATCTTGCTGGGCAACCGATCTGCTGAGAGCCGCCAACGAGCCAGTCTATGTCGCCTGGATCAACCAAAAACTGAATTCAGCCACGCGGGCAACGGTGCTTTCAATCGGTAGCCAGATCAACGCCATTGGCAAAATTTTAGGCGGGCCAGTCATCGGTGTAATTGGCAACGATTTGTCCATTCGAGCGGCGATCGCAGCCTCTGGGATCATTCTGGTTCCCGTACTGCTGCTATACCTGCGCACCCTGCGACATGGCTGGAGTTCTCGCTTGGAAAAGATGAAGGATGAATGAAGGCAGGGGAGAGGGGGCAGAGGATCAAGGGAGAGGAGTTAGGGGTGATTGGTCACTGGTCATTGGTATTTACAGCTAACAAATGACGAATGACGAGTGATAAACAACTTTCAACTTTCAACTCTCACCCCGTCCCCCATCCCTTATCTAATGAAGTGGTAACAGAATTTCAAATTCTGTACCTGTGCCTTCGCGGCTGTTCAAAGGGTCTTCTTGCTTAAACTGAACGGGCGATCGCACTTCCAGCTTGCCTCCATGCTTCGCGGTGATGATTTGATAGCTCACAGCCAGGCTGGTTTCTTTTTCTGCCCGTTTCTTGACTGAGAAAGAATCCAAAATTTGCTTTTGCACTTCGGGGGATAGACCTGGACCGTTATCGGTAATGCAAATCGAGATCCAGCGAGAGGCGGCTCCATTATCTGCTTGCAGAGAACGCACCTGGGTCGTAATCTCAATCGTTGGTTTGAAGGTGGGCGCAGGTCTGCCACCCATTTGCATGGTTTTGAAATCCAGATCAAGCTGCTGGCTGATGGCTTCGTTGAGCAGGGCATCGATCGCATGGCTCAAAATATTCATCAATACCTGGTTCAGTTGTCCGGCATAACAAAGAACTGGCGGCAGATTCCCATAGTTTCTGATGATCCGAATCTCACTGGTCAGGCGGCTCTTGAGCAGTAGCACAATGCTTTCAATCAGTTCATGCAAATCCGCTGGTTTAGGATAAACCTCATCAATGTGGCAAAAGTTTTGCAGGCTGGTGGCTAATTTCGACAGGCGATCGGCTCCTGTGCGAATACTGTCAATCGTGCGGGGCAAATCCTGGCGCAGATAGTCAACTTCCTCCGCTTCTCGCAGGTCAAGGATTTCAGCCGGGGGATTGGGCAAATGTTTTTCGTAAGCATCCAGTAATTGCAGCAAACTTTTGCCATACTCCATCACATGGCTCAGGTTGCCCCAGATGAAACTCACCGGGTCTAAAATTTCGTGCGCCACGCCATCCACCAACCGCCCCAGGTTTGCCATTTTGTCACTCTGGATCATCTGTGCCTGGGTGCGCTCATACCTGACCTGGGTTTCAATTCCCCGAATTTGCCAGTAAGCAATATTGAGGGAATGAACATCGAGCAGGTAATATGCTTGGGGCTTTAGTTTCACCAGAATGGGTTCGCTCAGGAGTTCGGGCGATCTCCGCAATGCCTGATGAGCCGCAACCACAATCGGAGTTGTTCCCGGTAGCTGTAAGATCTCACTGCGAACGTAGCTATACAGCACTTGCAAGGGTTCTTTTAAGAACAGCTCAATTCCGTGGGGACGAATTAGCGATTCCAGCAACCGTCTCCGGGAAACCATGCCAACAAACTTTTCCCGATTCACCAAAACCGATCCCGGCAACAGGGGATGTTGCTCAAATACCTGCGCCAGTTCCCAACCCAAACACCGCAGATCAACCTGGAAATGGTAAAGCGGCAAATCTTGAAGGGTAGACTCCAGATGCAACGCCTGGTTGCTGCCCTCATAGAGCGTGGGCTGTGTGAACGGTGGCGTTGATTCGTTTAACACAAGATGATCGAACAAGATAGCAACCCTGATCGAGAGGCTTTTCTCTATTCAGCCTACCCAAATTCATGGGTTTTTAACGATGAGGGGGCTGCCAGCAAGATAAGGGAGTCAGGTTTATCCGCAGTGGAGTCAGCGATCGATGCTACCCTCAACGAAGGGCTAAATTGTAACTATGACTTATTGCCTGGGCATTATTACTCAAACTGGACTGGTGATGGCGGCTGACTCGCGCACCCATGCGGGGGTTGACAACATTTCGACCTATCGCAAGCTGTTTCATCTGGTGGTACCGGGCGATCGCGTCATTATTTTGTGTACCTCCGGTAGCCTTTCCCTGACCCAGGCGGTGTTGACCTGCCTGGAAAAAGATATTGAGAGTCAAACCACCACCAATCTCCATTCCTGCCAATCGCTGTACGACATGGCTCGTTACATTGGCAGCAAAATTAGAGAACTGCACGAGCAGCATCGAGCCTGGTTGAAAAAGGACGGCATCGATTTCAGTTGCCGGTTTCTCCTGGGTGGTCAAATTCGGGGAGATGACCCCAAGCTATACATGATTTACAACCAGGGCAATTTCATTCAAGCGACTCCCGAAACCCCCTTTTTTCAAATTGGCGAAATTAAGTACGGCAAGCCAATTCTGGACTATGGGCTGACCTATGGTACTTCTCTGGAAATGGCAGCCAAACTGGCGCTGATCTCAATTGACTCGACCATGCGCTCCAATTTATCGGTGGGTCCACCAGTCAATTTGGTGATGTATGAGAGCGATCGCTTCATCATTGATCATCAACTCCAACTAGACCGGGGAGACCCCTACCTGCTCCAGATGGATCGCTTCTGGGAAACGGTTGTCAGGGAAGCAGCGATGCGGCTCCCTACAATTAACTGGCAAAGTCGCCAACCAAACCTGTCAACCCCGGATGCATCAATGGAAGTCGCCTCTCCCATTTTTGAAAGCAGCAAAAATACGGTTGATCGCCTGGGTACCAGTGAGTTCATGTTTAGAAGCAATCCTGAGGATGCCGACAGCAAGCGGTGCTGAGAGGAATAGGAGACGGTCTATCTTAAGATAAAGGTCAGACTACGTGAAGTAATGTAACAATCAAAAGAGGTGATTTTCAGACTGGTTTCGACGTAAAGGCGTGTTTATGCTCTCAGACAGTCCCCTTCAGATTTCCCAATTGCTCCTTGCTGCCATGGGAACACGCATGTTCACCTATTACCAGAATCGCATTCCGCAGGATAGTGCAGTGCTGCTTGTCAGCAACCATCGCAGCTTTATGGATGCACCTTTGCTAATGGCAGCGTTGAACCATCCGATTCACTTTGCCTGCCACCATTACATGGGGCAGGTACCGGTTCTACGAGAATTTGTCAGCCGCATGGGTTGTTTTCCTCTGGATAGCCCCAATGAGCGCCAGCACAACTTCTTCAGGCAGGCAACGGAACTACTGCAAACCCAACAGTTTGTCGGTGTTTTCCCAGAAGGGGCTGAACCAATGGTAAAGTCAACCTCACCCTGCCAGCTTAATTCCTTTCACCGGGGATTTGCTCACCTGGCGTTGCGTGCTCCCGTCAATGACCTGGTGGTGCTTCCCGTTGCGATCGCCCCAACTGAAGAAGTTTCTAGTTCAGGCATTCCGTTACGTCTACTCAGCCTGTTTGACCCTTCAGAGCCGCTGTTTGCTCGTGATGACTGGCATCCACTGGTAATCTACAAAAGGGTAAATGTTCTGATTGGTCGTCCTTTATGGATTTCCCAATCTCAGCGAGAGCAGTATCAGGGGAAGCAAGCCAGATCTCTGGTTGCCGAGCTGACCCACCAGTGCTGCACCGAGATTGATGATTTGTTGCGTATGGGATGCGAGTAACATGCCTCATATTCAAAGTCGCCCGGTCTTTTTGACCCCTCAGCGACTACAGCCAGACTATCCTCTATTTATCTTTTTGCCAGGGATGGATGGCACCGGTCAACTGCTACGAAACCAGACCGCTGGCTTGGAAAAAGCATTTGATATCCGTAGTTTGGCCATTCCACTGGATGATTTGACCAGTTGGGACATTTTGACCAACAGTGTGGTGTCGCTGATCCAGTCTGAGATTGAGAAAGTACCCGATCGCCCCGTTTATCTCTGTGGCGAGTCGTTTGGGGGCTGTCTGGCAATCAAGGTTGCGTTGCACTCGCCCCAGTTGTTTGACCGCCTGATTCTGGTAAACCCCGCCTCATCCTTCGCGGCTAGACCCTGGTTGGCTTTGGGAGCGCAGATTGGTCGCTGGCTCCCCGCTCCCTTGTTTCACCTTTCATCCGTCTCATTGATGCACCTCTTAGGAAACATGGAACGCATTCCAGCGAGCGATCGCAAAGCCTTTTACGAGGCGGTTCAGTCGGTTCCCCAGGAAACCACCATCTGGCGAATGCTTCTGTTGACCCAATTTGAAGTTTCAGAAGCAGAACTGCGTCAGTTAGCTTTACCCATCCTGCTCCTCGGCAGTACCAGCGATCGCCTATTACCCTCCGTTGATGAAGTACATCGTCTGGCAAGCATCTTTCCCAATAGCCGGGTCGCCATTTTGCCCGGTAGTGGCCATGCCTGCCTGTTAGAAGCTGACATCAACCTCTACGAAATCATGGTCAATCATGATTACCTCCTTAACCCTAAGGCAACTCGTCAGTCAGCAAGTCCTGCCGCCTCTTTGCCAAAAGACTGGTAATCGAGGGTTAGAGGGGAACGCATGCACACCCATCTACCCATCACTTATCCACCCGCAGTTGTAGTTTACTCCTCTAAAAATCGCTGTAACTTCAGTGGTCAGTAGTAACCGTGAGTCGTCAGTCGTCAACAGCCTAAGGAAGATGGATTAAATAACCTGAACTATTTCTTGGTGGTACGGGCTTGGCAGTGCTAAGCCCCTCCGCGAAAAATTGCATCTTATTAAATTCTCATTCCTAAGCCTTTCAACTCAAAACTTTCAACTCAAAACTCTCAACTTCTTCCCCCTCATCCCTCCCTCCTCCCCTCAATGTCCAGACCGGCTGTATTCCTCGATCGCGACGGTGTCTTGAACCAGGAAGTAGGCTACATCCATACTGTTGCAGACTTAAATTTGATCCCAGGGGTTGCCCAGGCAGTCCGACAACTCAACGAGTACGGGCTATTTTGTTGCCTGGTTTCTAATCAGTCCGGTCCTGCCAGGGGCTACTATCCGACCAGCCATGTGGATGCTCTCCATGAGCGGCTTTGTCACCTTCTGGCAGAGGAAGCCGGAGCAACGTTGGATGCCCTCTACTACTGCCCTTACTTAAGCGCCCCTGAGGGGGGAACCGACCCGGAATATACTCTCTGGAGTACCTGGCGCAAACCGAACACCGGAATGCTAGTTGCCGCCGCCTGGGAACATAACCTGGATTTAAGCCGTAGCTTTATGGTGGGCGATAAGGCAACGGATGTGGATATTGCCCATAATGCAGGCTGTATTGGCATCCTGGTACAAACTGGGTTTGGCGATCGCGTTCTTCAAGGCAACTATCAGCATCAAACTATACCCGACCACATCGCTCCCAATCTTGCGGCTGCGGTCAACTGGATCGTGCAGTATCCCAACTGACAGGTATCTCATCGGACGAACACTATAGTGATATGGCGGTTCTCACTTGAGTGAGCTAAGGGACTCGCAAATTAATAAAGTCCCAACGTCATTCCCGCGCAGGCGGGAATCCATCGTGGAGCAGATTGTCTAGCGGGTACTTTATTTTGGGGCACCTGCGTGGGGATGGAATCCCCACGCAGGTGCCCCTGCACCCCATGTACTCCATTGCACTGCAAACCGCTATATTGCATAAAGTCATTCAACAAAGAGGAAACCTTTGTGGCAACTCCCAATCACCTGACCTTACTGGAGCAAGGAATTGACAACTGGAATCAGTGGAGACAGCAAAATGCCAGTATCGTCCCCGACTTCACAGGAGCAGATTTAAGAGGGTTCAATCTTGGCTGCGCTGACCTCCATAATGCCGAAATGGATGGAACAGACCTCAGTGGAGACGACTTTACTGGAGCCAATCTTTACCAGGCACATCTCAGTGGTGCCAATTTAACTGGCGCGCAGTTAGCAGGCGATAACTTGATAGATGCTGAACTACGAGGAGCTACCCTGATCGGCGCAAACCTCAGTCATGCCAATCTGACCGACGCTGATTTACAGGGAGCAAACCTGATTGGGGTTGACTTTAGAAACGCCAATCTCACCAATGCCAATCTTCGCAGTGCAAACCTGAGCTATGCCAAATTATCAGGCGCGAACCTGACCAATGCCGATCTCACCGATGCGGACTTGAGCCATACTGACCTTTCTGAAGCTATCCTCACTGGGACAGACATTCCCAAACTAAGGGATGGGATGGGATCTTGGGTTGAAAGACGTTAAAATCCCACCCCAACCGATAGACGATGAAACCGTCTATCCCGCCGGTTCGGGCGAAACCCAGTCTCAAACCACTGATTTGCACCCCTTAATTACCTGACTCCTCTACGATTGAGAGAATCGAGCATTTGCTGCCTGACGTGGATAGCCCACAAATCAAAATCAAAACTATCGTTTTTAGTGTCTGCCGATACCTTGTCAGCCTGAGGTTTAGATTGGGTATGAGTTTGGGTTTTCATATTAAGTAGGAAAAGGTGAGGACTATAAGTGCCTTTAAAGAGAAACCGGAGGAGAAGCGATCGCTATTACTCATCATCTTAATTAACTAGCCCTATCAATGCTTGGGCAAGATGAGACTAGAGCATGAGATGAATGCACCAAACGCATAACCCCCCAAACGTAGTAGATACGTGGGGGGCTTTGATGGGTCTCAGGTAGCTTCTGACCAAGAAAAGACCGCTCAGATCGCAGTCATTGCGATCGCCTGCTATTTCTGCTGGGCAATGAGGTCAATTCCCAAATAGGTCCTGCTCATATAATTAGCAAATCGACTGAGGGGGCTGCCGATCCCAGAACTTTGAACCGCCGTCGCTACCCCTAGTAATGTTACAAACTCTTGATCAGATAATTTTCCCGCCTGGTGCTTTTGAAAAGCATCGACGACTGCAATGAGTTCATCTACAGAAAAATCAAACCCATGATTGTTTGCAAACTCAGCCACAACCGGAGCACGCTCTCCTTTAAGAGCCTCCGATTCTTCCGTATCCAATTCCGATTCACTACTGATATTGCCGTCACCGACGCCAAGTAGTGACTCTAGCTGCTGGCGTAGACCCTCATCTTCAGCCGTTTTTTGCATAAATTGCAAAACTGTTGCAGTTGACATGGTGAAAAGCCCGGTGTAGTAGTTTCGCCAAAATCATAGCAGGACAGAATGGAATAATTGAATTAATAAAAACTGAAGCTTAGAACTTTTTCTCCCTGGGGGTGAGTCCTATGAAAAAGGTTGCTGTACTAGACGATGATGAACTCTGGTGCCAAACCATCAAGCGTTTTTTAAGAAATGATTTTGAGGTGGTTACTTTTTCAGATGCACAAACATTTTTGGACTCTCCTGTAGAATCCTTTGCGGTTGTCATCATTGATTTTGAAATTCCGCCCTATCGGTATGAAAAGGAAAAGAACGGGATCGAAATAATCAATCAATTAAGGTCAGAGCTGAAAACCCCTCCAAAATTTGTTTTGACTTCAGCCTATATCAGTAAAAACGATTTGGGGATTTATCTAAACCCTGCATCACTGGCAGATGCCATTTTGCCTAAAGACATGGGGCTAGATGCCATTCTGGCATCAATCAAACAGTTAGCTATTTGATTCGACTCACCGACTGATAGCCGTTTCCCCTGGCATCAGCCAGACGCACACCCATCCATCCACTGGTGTGGTTTATTTCTCTAAAAAGCGCCGTAAAAGCATCCAATCCATGCCCTTACGGGCGTAGTTTTGCCAACTCCTGGAGCGATGCCAACAATTTAACCTTTGCCAGCAGAATTTCTTTCTGAGGATTGAGGATAAACTTCCAGGCAACATTGACCGAGAACAGGGATGTCTGTACCCGCCCCATCACTGCGTAATCTATATAACCATCTTCCAGGGTTTCAGCCAATCCCTGATGAGGATACAAAATAACTCCAACCGCTTCCTTGCGCAGATAGGCAGCGATCGCCACTGGACCTCGAACCTCTGGCTCAAACGGGGGTTGAAGCACTCCATCAGGGGCAAACAATGCGCTCGTTGCCTCAAAATCGCCCACATTCAGGGTTGCAAAGTACCTCAGTACAATCGGTTCTTCAACTCCATCAATTTCATCAGGGGTAAGCGTTCCGATCACTTGAGAGTGAGCGTTTTCCGATACAGCCTTTTGTTGCATAAGAGAGTACCTGATAAAGAGCAAGCAAATTATCGGGGTTTCAACTCCAAAAATGCTCTCCCTGCTGGGATAGAATGCTCTCTCTCCTGAGATATAGCGGTTCTCATGCTGATGCTTTGTTATGAGTCATGAGTCCTTTGTGGGTGACCAATGACCAATGACCAATGACTAATGACCAATGACCAATAACGACCAAAAACGTACCTCACAAAGCTGAGAATTGCTATAGCTCAGATCTTCTTTTCATCTTTTGGTGCTTCTAACATTGACCAAGATCACACTCAAGAATGATCTAGATCTTGGCTGAGTCATGGGATAAACAACATACTGAAGAAGACTCAACTTTAGCCGAGTCATCAACAGGGAACACACGACTGCCGGCAGGTTTCTTTTAGAAGCTGTCGGTTTTTTATTGCTCTATTCACCGACTCCTGCCCCAACAGTGCCAAATTACTCGTTTCTGCCAGCACAACGCCAATCGGAATTGCCCTCCCCGTCGAGTTTGGCGCTGTCAGGGGTGAGTTTTCAGTCGGGTTCTGGCAGGCTGGCAGCACAGATGCACCAACCAGAAAAGCAGAGATCAGGATGCTGTGACTAAATCAGCGTTTGAAGCCGTTTCCATTGCGTCAGCCCCATGCACAGCCCCACCCATCTACCCATCCACCCATCCACCAGTTGTTGTAGTTGATCATCAAAAAATCGCTGTAATTTTTTTATCCTCTTTCGTTACTTCAAAAATATAAATTGACCATTTTCACCATTGGGTTCCATCTTGATCTGAGCCACATAGAACTCCTTCTGAATAATTTCACCTTCGGGTGTGAAAGAAATTTCGCCCAGGGGAGTGTCATACTTACCCGTCAACAGTTGTCGATTCAGGTCAACCCGCAGTTGTGGTAGCGCCGTTTGAGTAACTTTGCGTTGGCTGTCTAATGCCTTTAATGCCTCTACAAATACCTGCACTCCAGCGAAGGTTTGAGCACTGAACTGGGGCGGGTCTTTCTTGTACTGCTTCATGAATGCTTCCCGAAATGCTTTGTTAACCGCACCAGGATGCTGGGGACTATACGCCTGAGCGATCAGTACTCCATCGCAGAGGGCTTTACAAACCTTGAAAATGTTAGAGGTGTTCAGCCCATTGCCGCCGATAATCAATCCCTGGTAGCCCAGCTCGCGCAGTTGCCGTACCAAATTGCCACCATCCGCAGACAACCCAGAGATAATCACAAGATCGGGCTTGGCATTGAGGGCAGCCGTTGCTTGAGATTGAAAGTCAGTATCGGTGGTCTGAAATTTTTGAACGGTTACAATTTCAAGCTTCTGCTCTTTGACCGTTTGCTGAAAAATATCAGTTTCAGATTTGCTGAAGGCATCGTTTTGAGCAAAGAAAACAGCGACTCTTTTAATATTGGGATTCATTTTGAGTGCCGCTTTGACCGAATTGGGGGCAACTATCGAAACGGGAGCAGAAACGCGAGAGACAAATTCACCAATCTGGGGAATGCCCTTAGCCGTATTCGATGGACCAATCACAGGAACTTTGGCATTATTGGCAATCGGACTGGCACTAAAGGCTTGCTGTGACAAAGTGGGGCCGACAATGCCGACAACCTTATCCCGATTAATCAACGTTTGAAAGGCATTAATAGCCCCAGCCTCGTCGCCCCCCGTGTCCTGAAACACCAGCTTGATTGGGGTTCCATTAACGCCGCCTTTCTCATTGAAATACTGTTCCGCAATTTTTGCCCCATTCACTTCTTCCTGTCCCAACAAAGCAACATTGCTCGTCTGGGCAACCCCAATGCCGATCGCAATCTCTCCCCCCCCAGTCGTTTGGGAAGAATCCGTCGAGGTTGTGGTACCCGGATTACTGGAGTTACAGGCACCCAGGGCGATCGCCAGGGAAGTCAGCAAAACAGATAAACGAGAAGCAGCATTCATAACCCAATTTCAGCCTGTAGGTAGGGGGATAGTAGTTCTCATTTCATCATATTCTGTGGGCGCTCAGCACAAGGAGTGCCTGCATTTGAAGCAAGTGTTTGACCCGCTTTTGGAAGCGCCTTATATTACAGAACATTTCAGGAATATCTGAACTCGTAAACTTTAGTGTCTTCTCCTGTTGCAGCAGAAAGTTCTTTGTTAGGCTTCAACTATGAAAAAAGCTCATTGGATGATTCCGATCATTTGATGGGTTTTTTGGCTTAAATTTTTCCTGGCTGATTAGTTGGTTTTCTGATCTTTCATTTAGTTTTCCAAGCTTCATTTAATACCCTAGCGTTATGAAACACTTTACTGCCCAATGGATTGAGGAATGGTGTCAGGAAAACGGCTGGACTGACCTGTTTTTGGAGTGCTCCCACTACTGGGCATTTCCTCCGAATGCGGTCATGCCGGTGCCAATTCCCAACCAAGTTTTGAGAACTATTAAGGCAGAGAAAGGGTTGTGCTTTGAAGAAAAAATTTGGTGTTTCGCAGCCGTTTTTAGTGCTGTTACCGCAGGGATTTCTGCTTATTTGCTTTCCTCCCCCATGCCGCTTGTTGCCGCCTTTGCTTTCTGTGCAGTAACCGCTGCTCGCCTCGAAGATGAAACCTTAGCTAACCTCTCAGAATAAGGTTTTTATTGTTATTCTCTTTTTCCAGTTTTCCGCTTGATGTAACGTATTCATCCCTCTACTCCCTCTTAATGAGAGGGTGGAGGGATGTTCTCTTCTAGTGGGGATACATCTGTAGATAAAAACTAAACACTAACCTTCCACTAACCATTCCCTAATTCTCATACCAATTCTTTATGAGGCTTTGCTGAACAAGGGGCTTAAGCCCTTTGTCTGACAAGGTCAATTCTGCTCATCCTCAAATGACATCGGTATCAACTCTCAACTCTCAACTCTTCTCAACTCCCTCTTGACTCTCCATCAGACTGGAGACCTCAAGATGAAGAAGTGGAGTTGGATGATAATTATGACCTTAGAGCTTACTGTTCCTGACATGGCATGTTCTGCCTGTAGTGACACCATTACCCAAGCCATCAAGGCGATTGATCCTACGGCTCAGGTTGAAGCGGATCCCAAAACAAAACAGGTGACTGTCGCAACCCAGGCATCAGAGTCCGCAGTTCGGCAGGCAATTACAGCGGCAGGTTACGCGATCGCTTAAAGCAGGTTCATATGAAAACGACAACCCTCAAGCTGCAAGGGATGAGTTGTGCTGCCTGTGCCAGAAATATTGAAGTTGCAATGCGGGCAGTGACAGGAGTCAGCCAATGCAGTGTGAACTTTGGGGCAGAGCAAGCCACCGTTCAGTACGATCCACAGGCGACGGATCTGGAAGCCATTCAAACCGCCGTTTCAGCCGCAGGCTATGCTGCTGTTCCACTGCAAGAGGAGGAACTATTGACGGGGGAAGGCGATGTTGAAAAAGCAGCCCGTCTTACCGAAGAACGCTATCTGATTCGTAAAGTGGCGGTTGGAGGGGTGATTAGCATCGTGATGGTGATTGGATCGATCCCGGCAATGACCGGGCTAACTATCCCTTACTTTCCGATGTGGCTGCATAACTTTTGGCTTCAGTTAGTCCTCGCCACACCCGTTCAGTTCTGGTGCGGTGCCAGTTTCTACCGCAATAGCTGGAAAGCGCTGAAACACCGCACCGCTACCATGGACACTTTAATTGCGTTGGGTACCAGCGCGGCTTATCTTTATTCCCTGGTGATTACTGTGTTTCCTGGCTTTTTTGCAGCTCAGGACTTGATGCTAAATGTTTATTATGAAGTCGCAGTTGTCGTGATTACGATGATTCTTCTGGGACGGCTGTTTGAACATCGAGCCAGAGGAAAAACAACTGAGGCAATCCGCAAGCTAATCGGATTACAGGCAAAGACTGCCCGTGTGATTCGGTTTGGACAGGAAACGGATATCCCGATCGCCCAGGTGGTCGTTGACGATGTGGTATTGGTGCGTCCCGGAGAAAAGGTGCCGGTAGATGGTGAGGTACTCGAAGGCACTTCAACGATTGATGAAGCGATGGTCACTGGAGAAAGCCTGCCAGTGACTAAGAAACCGGGAGATGAGGTTATTGGTGCCACCCTGAACCGGACGGGCAGCTTCCAGTTCCGAGCAACGCGGGTCGGTAGAGATACGGTGTTGGCTCAGATTGTGCAGTTGGTCAGAGAAGCCCAGGGATCCAAAGCTCCCATTCAACGATTAGCTGACCAGGTAACAGGCTGGTTTGTGCCCGTCGTGATTGCGATCGCTGTGGCGACCTTTTTGATCTGGTTTAACGTGACGGGCAATCTCACCCTGGCAACCATTACAGCGGTAGGGGTGCTGATCATCGCCTGTCCCTGTGCCCTGGGACTGGCAACCCCAACCTCAATCATGGTGGGCACAGGTAAGGGCGCTGAACATGGAATTTTGATTAAAGATGCCGCCAGTCTGGAACTGGCTCACACCATTCAGACCATTGTGCTGGACAAGACAGGCACGTTAACCGAAGGCAAACCCACCGTCACCGATTTTGTCACCATCCTTGGCACTACCCACCAAAATGAACTCAAATTACTGAGACTGGCGGCTTCCGTGGAGCGCCATTCCGAGCATCCCCTGGCAGAGGCGATCGTGCGCTATGCCCAGTCCCAGGAAATAGACCTGACAGAGGTCAGGGATTTTGAGGCAGTGGCAGGCAGTGGCGTTGAAGGTAAGGTGTCTGACCGGGTGATCCAAATTGGAACTCAATCCTGGATGGGAGAACTGGGGATTTATACCGCTGTCGAAACGTTGGATGGAACTGCGCTAGAGGCACGGACAACCGCACTGGAATCAGAGGGCAAAACCGCCATCTGGATCGCCGTTGATGATGAGATCCAGGGCATCATCGGCATTGCCGATACCCTAAAGTCCACATCCAGGGAAGTTGTTGCGACTCTGCAACGGATGGGAATCGAAGTGGTGATGCTGACCGGAGACAACCCGCAAACTGCCGAAGCGATCGCCCACGAAGTGGGAATTACCCGTGTGTATGCCCAGGTACGCCCTGAGCAGAAAGCGGCAGTGGTGCAGGCACTACAGCAAGAGGGCAGGGGAGTAGGGCAGCAGAGAGGCAGAAGAGCAGAGGGGCAGGGGGGCGGAGAAGACTCAACGCCAAAATCCAAAATCCAAAATCCAAAATCCAAAATCGTAGCGATGGTTGGAGATGGCATTAACGATGCGCCTGCCCTGGCTCAAGCCGATGTGGGGATCGCCATTGGCACGGGAACTGATGTGGCGATTGCCGCCAGCGACATCACCTTAATTTCCGGCGATTTGCAAGGGATTGTCACCAGCATTCAACTTAGCCGCGCCACCATCCGCAACATTCGCCAAAACCTGTTCTTCGCCTTCATCTACAACGCCGCCGGAATTCCCATCGCGGCTGGAATCCTGTTTCCCCTGACTGGCTGGCTCCTGAACCCCATCATTGCTGGAACCGCTATGGCATTCAGCTCCGTCTCAGTCGTCACCAACGCCCTTAGACTCCGCAAGTTTAAACCGGTATGAGAGGGAGGTTTGAGTTTGATTCTATTCCCCAATCATCCTGCGAAGAAACCGGGGAGCTAAGAGCCGTCGCACACCGCCTTATATTCAACTCCTAAGGAACATGGATTAAATAACCTGAACTATTTCTTGGTGGTACGGGCTTAGCAGTGCTAAGCCCCTCCGCGAAAAATTGCATCTTATTAAATTCTCATTCCTAATCCTCAACTCAAAACTCAAAACTTTCAACTCTTAACTCCTCTCCCCTCCTATGCTCCCCAAACCCCACCTACGATGCACTCCCCTGCTCATTCTGGGCTTATTGATAGGACTGTCATCCAGCGTAGAAGCATCTTCTATGCATTCTGAGCATGCGTCCCGGACCCAAGCATTTCAACGGGTTGAACAGCCACTTCCATTAAAACTGGGGGTCACCCTGGGTGGAATTGCCCTGATTGCTCTGGAGTTATGGTGGTTTCTTGGCGAGAAACCTCAGTCCCGCTAGATCTCGTTATACTGACAAGTATCTTCTCCAGAGAATTCGTTCACTGAGGATGTCAGCTTGTTACCGGATGACCTGACTAAGAAAGCTTCTGTTGCTGGCTGCCCGGTACCGTCTGAGCAGCAACCGCTGAATGAGTACCGGGAATTGAGTGAGTCCTGGTTCTTTCGGTGGGCAATGCTTGATTTGCCAGCCTATCTTCGCAAAATGGTGTGGGTGTGGAGTTGGAGTTGGGCGATCGCAGGTCCAATTGCTGCTAGCAGTTTCCCTCCAGCCAGGTATCCAGTTCAGTTCTTCCTCATAGGTGCTGGGGGAGCCAGTTTGTTTCTGTGCCTAGTTCTGCTACGGCTGTATTTGGGTTGGGCTTACATCAGTTCCCGCCTATCCGATGACACGGTCTTCTACGAAGAGTCTGGTTGGTATGATGGGCAAACCTGGTCAAAGCCGCTGGAAGTACAAACCCAGGATAGGTTGGTGGTAACTTATGAGGTGCAGCCGCTACTTAAGCGCCTGAAAACAACCCTGGCTATCCTTGCCCTTTCGCTGCTGGGCGGCAGCTTAATTTGGGCAATGCTGTAGCACGACTCACCCGCCGCATGAAGGTAGGTGAGTCCCGGAGCACAAAGGGGGCAAAAAGGACTCAAACGAAGTCTTTGTATACGCTGTAGCTACATTAGGGGAAAGAAGACTCTCATATAAGTTGTTACCATTGCCTCTCCCCAAAAGGCAGCTAGCAAGGCTCCTAATGCTAGAAAAGGACCAAAGGGCATGGGTTGACGACGATTGAGTAAGCCGAGGGCGATCGCCCCACCGCCCACCAATGAACCCACCAGACAGGCAAGAAATCCCGCTAACAGTAGATACTTCCAGCCTAGCCATGCACCCATCATGGCAGCCAGTTTGGCATCGCCTGCCCCCATCGCGGTTTGCCCCAGGGTCATAGTCCCCACCAGGCTAATAATTTCAACCAGCCATAGCCCTACCACCGCCCCCAATACCCCCTGCATCAGTTGGCTGATAGCACCCGTTAGTGCCCCTGTCGCCAGTAAGCCCAGCCCTGCTTGAACGACTAAGCCCACCACCAATCCTGACTGAGTTAACGGATTAGGCAGTGTCATTGTGTCCAGATCGATCAGTGCCAACGCCAGTAACCAGCTTAGAAATAGCCAATAGCCGACCGTTAACCAGGACCAGCCAAATAGCCAAAATGTTAGCAGATACAGAAGTCCGGTTGCCCCTTCTACCAAGGGGTAGCGTGCCGAAATCGAAGTGCCACAGTGGGCACAACGTCCCTTTAACCACAACCATCCCAAAACAGGAACATTTTCACGCTTTCTCAAGCGGGTCAAGCATTTAGGACAGCGAGAAGGCGGATAAAGAAGGGATAGCCCTGCCGGGATACGGTATACAACCACATTTAAAAAGCTGCCAACGGATGTCCCCAAAAAAAGTATGGCAACAGCGACCGGCAGATCAAACAGAAGATTCATGGGGAATTTGGTTACAGGGTATAGGGTGTAAGGTCCAGGGTGCAGCTTCTTTCAGTTTTCCCCAATTCCCAATCCCCGATACCCGGCACCCCGTTTTAATACAGTTCGGACTCAATTTGGCTAAAGGGCACAAAGCACTCCTGCGGTAGCAGAACAGGCTTGCCACCGAAGATAAGTTTGCCCCGGTGAGTGAAGCGATTAATCGCCACCCCAAGAGGACGCTGGGTCAGCCCTGGATGGACTTCATAGTAAGTTGTGTAAATCTGTCTTGCCGAACGGATCAGGGCAGGATCGAGCAGAGCTGTAAAGTCCACTGAATCATCTACCCGACTATGCGTTTGTTTTTGTGATACGTACACCACTGTGTAACCCCTGTTTGCTTCGTTTGACTTTAGTACATTTGTCCGACTTTGGCAAGGAAGGGAGGGAAGAGTCAGGTGCCAGGTGCCAGGTGCCAGGTGTGAGACAACCTTCTGCCTCTGCCTTTTACCCTTACCTGTTGCCTTTTGCCTTCACCCATAAACTCTTAACTCTTAACTCTCAACTCTCAACTCTTAACTCCTAATTTCCCCCTATTGCCTGGATCAATGCATCTCCCATCGCACGGCAGCCCAGTAGAGTCATGCCCTCGGACATGATGTCTCCTGTTCTGTAACCTTGGTCTAACACTTTTAGCACAGCTTCTTCAATTCGATCAGCCGAGTCAGATTGATTTAATCCGTAGCGCAACATCATCGCTGCACTGAGAACCGTAGCCAGAGGATTTGCTTTGTCCTCGCCGGCTATGTCGGGGGCAGAACCGTGGACAGGTTCATAGACTCCTGGACCGGATGCGCCCAGGCTGGCGGAGGGTAACATGCCAATGCTGCCAGTGAGCATGGCGGCGGCATCGGAGAGAATGTCGCCAAACAGGTTGCCGGTGACGATGGTGTCAAACTGGCGGGGATTGCGGACCAACTGCATCGCAGCGTTGTCTACATACAGGTGGGACAGTTCTACATCAGGGTACTCGGAGGCAAGGGCTGTCATGCGATCGCGCCACAGTTGGGAAACTTCCAGCACATTTGCCTTGTCCACGGAGCAAAGTTTTTTCCGTCGCTTGCGGGCAGCCTCAAAGGCAACTCGTCCAATCCGGTCAATTTCGGATTCTGTATATGCCATCGTGTTGACACCCCGCTTTTCCCCGGTTTCAGTGGCAAAAATTCCCCTGGGTTGACCGAAGTAAATTCCTCCGGTTAGTTCTCGTACTACCATAATATCGACACCTTCCACCACTTCTCGCTTCAGGCTGGAGGCATCGATCAACTGGGGCAAAATTGTAGCGGGGCGCAGGTTAGCGAACAGTCCCAACCCTGCCCGCAGCCCCAAAAGCCCGGTTTCGGGACGCAGGTGGCGGGGGAGGGTATCCCACTTGTAGCCGCCGATCGCCGCCAGTAAGACCGCATCACTCTGTTTACAGGTTTCCAGCGTTTCCGCAGGCAGGGGTTCCCCCTTGGCATCGATCGCTGCCCCACCAATGAGCGCTTCCTCGAAGTCAAAGGAGAGTCCGCTTTGTTGCCCGATGACTTTCAGAACATCCACGGCAACTGCCATAATTTCGGGACCAATTCCATCGCCGGGAAGAAGCGTAATCTGATAATGTTGGGTCATGGTGAGCAGGTGGCAGTAGGGTAGTGCCCGCAGGCAATGCGGCTATTGATCATACCCCGGAAGTGACTCGGTAAGATGTTTTAGGCGTAGCCATCACGCCCCAGATTTTTGATGCCAAAGCAACCATTTAATATTGGGCGGGCAATCATCCAACTGCGTGAGGCAGTTCGCCCTTTTCCCAAAGCGGCAATGTTTGCCCTGGCTGAGGAAGGCTATCAGTCTCTATTTGAGCAGTTGATTGCCTGTATTCTTTCGATTCGGACACGGGATGAAACTTCTTTGCCCGTTGCCCGCCAGTTGTTTCAGCGTGCCAATACGCCAGCGGCAATCCGGCAACTTTCTGTGGAGCAGATTGAGCGATGGATTCAACCCTCTACCTTTGCCGATACCAAAGCCAGGCAAATCTGGCAGATTAGCGATCGCATCCTCCAGGAATTCGGTGGAGAATTACCCTGCGATTATGAGACGTTAATTTCCTTTAATGGAGTTGGTCCCAAGTGTGCCAATCTCGCCCTGGGAATTGCCTGTCACCAACCCTGCATCAGTGTCGATGTGCATGTTCACCGGGTCACGAACCGATGGGGTTATGTGCAGACCCGCACCCCAGAGAAAACGATGGTAGCCCTGGAAGCCACTCTGCCCAGGGAGTACTGGGTAGAAATTAACGCCCTCCTGGTTCCTTTTGGAAAACACATCTGTACAGGAGAAACACCCCATTGTTCCACTTGTCCGCTGCTGGAGATGTGCCAGCAGGTGGGAGTGGAGGAGGGTGAGGGGTGAGGGGTGAGGAGTGAAGAGTTGTTGATTAGTAAAACCCAGACCTCCGAGGTTTTCAAAAACCTCGGAGGTCTCAGTCGAACGAAGGCAAAGGGTCAGAGGGAAGGATATACGGCTTCGAAGGGAAGGATGAAGGAGCTTGGCTGCTCCCTACACCTAAAACCTAATCCCCAATCCCCACCGCTGACTACTGACCACCTTCTAACAAACCCTCCGCTCACTCAACTCATCGATCGCCGATAGTCCTCCAGGAGCTTCGGTAAATGGTCATACCCATCGACTCCAATGACTGAGATGATTTGGGGTCTGAGCTGGGCGATCGCGTTCTGAAACTGGGGTTCTCCAAACTGACCTTGTAAGATGGCTAACAATCCGGCGGGTTGTCGCCACTCGTCAGACTGGATGCTTTCCAGCAAGTACATTGCCAGACAGGCAGCATAGAGGGCGCGGTCTTGATGGTTCTCGGAGTAATTCACCTCTGCCAGAAAGGCATAGTTGCTTCCTTGGAGGAATAAATCGCCTGAAAATTGGGCAGCCTCTACTCCCTTTTCCAGGTAAGCCATCGCCATTGGAAGCTGTCCTAGAATGACATGGGCAATGCCCAGGCTGTTGTAACACAGTGCCTGACTCTGACGGGCAGCAAAATTATCCAGGTCCGAGGTAATGGACTGGTCTAAAAGCTTTAGTCCCTGCTTTAGATGGCTAACCGCCGTCTGGTATTCGTCCGGGTCCATGCTTTCTCGTTGGCGGGCATTGAGGACTTCGCTGTAGCCCAGATTGGTAAGGGCGTTGGCTTCTCCCAGGCGATCGCCTGACTGACGGGCAAACACCAGCGACCGCTGACTGTAGCTAATTGCCTCGGAAAAGTCTTTTCGGGCAATGTAGGTGCGACTGAGATGGTTAAGGTTGGCAATTTCGCAGGGGCGATCGCCCGCCTGTTGGGCAATTGCCAGTGCCTCTTGGTGGAAGGCGATCGCCCGCTCAATCTGTCCTGCCGTTCGCCAGGAGTAGCCAATCAGGGTCAAAATTCGGGCTTTTTCCTGGGTACCTTCCACTTGCTGCAACGGTTCGTCCAGGTAACTCAATGTTTCGCGTAGATAGTTGCCGGAAAACAAGGCAAACACTCCCCCATACAGGGGAAAGTAGGGACGTTGGGAAAAAGCCCGCAGAATTTGTAACACGATCTGAAAACAACCCTGGCGCAGTTGTTGACCCGTCTCTTCAGTCAGGGTGTGGGCTTCTTCAATGCCGCTGGAAAGTTGACTCCAAATGACGGCAAAGGTGAGAAAGGTCGAGATTGCCTGCTTGGTGCCCCACTTAGAATCGTAGGGTTGTTTTTCAAACCACGCCACCAGCCCTCGCTGGACATATTGCAGGGTAATCACCAGTTCTACCCAGTCGCTCAGGTCCATGCGTTGCTGCTGGCAAACCAGTCCGGCGATCGATTGATTCAGGCTGAGGGTCTGGAACAGTTGCTTCAGGAATGGACTCTTTACCTGGTTTGACCACCGCTCCCAGGGTCCTAGATGGGCAGATGCGCCATCAAACCCAATTGATCGGTTCTGGTCATACATCCAGCTAATCAGGTGTTCCTCCAACTGTTGCCAGGAAGCCAGCCCGTTTTTGATGCCGATCGCAAACTGGTAAATTTCCTGCCCCAGACCAGGGTTGAATGCCAGAGTTGGGGGTTGCTCCAGTTCTTTGGCTAACTGCTTCAATTGCTCTGGGGGCAAGCTGTTTGCCTGATTGAAATCGAGTGCCCGCACCAGAATTAAAAACCGCTGACTCGATTCCGCCAGCAAAATTGCCTGCGTGGTGGAAGCGATCGCACTGGTTGCCTGATTCTCTTTCTGATAGCGCTCCCACTCTGACTGGATCATCTTTAAAGCGCGAAGGATCCGCTCAGCTTTCGCTTGCTTCATTTCACTGGCAGCATTGCTGACTTCCGCCTGAGCCGCTGCAAACCGTTCCAAAAAGCAGCGTTCAAAGATTTCTCCTGTGCCAGCCTCAATCCCCTCCGCCAGCATTTGATAGACCTGCTCTTTTGAGCGGATTTGCCCTTTCAGGGTAGCCTCAATAATTTGATCAATCACTGCCAGGTAGCGATCGCGCAATGCTTTTTCCTCCAAGCCTATTTCTGACCCCTGACCCGATATTACCTGCTATTCCTCCAATCAGGTGAACCATTTGAAGGATGTCGCAGCCAGCCCAGCCGGATAAATTAGAACTATAGAAATCGTTCATCTCCAAATTACTCAATGGCTGGGTTAGGAGACGGAAGTAGGGAAATCCCCGAAGGAACGCGCCTCTCAATCATCGCTACACAGGAGGCGAATCCTAATGAAACTTACATACCGTGGTGCTGGTTACGATTACAGACCGGCTGTGGTGGAAAGCCACGAAAGCGCGATCGCAGGCAAATACCGGGGTGCTGGGCTTAAATTCCGCACTAACCTGGCAAAGGTACCTGTTCTGAAATCTGCGCTTGACCTGATCTATCGAGGCACCCATTACCGCCTTGGTGATACTCAACCCACCCACCCGGCCGTTGCTGAAGTTCGTGCCACCTCAATAGCGGCTCAACCAACCTATCGTGGTTTGCCCGCTGACCGGACTACAACGCAACTGACAGCAAACGTTCACCCAGAATCAATTGCTGAACATGTCCGGCTTTTAGTGCTTCAAGATCGACAAAAGGCAGCGCAACGTGAGATGTCTGTCCTGGAACGGTTTGAGGAAGCGATCGGTGCTCCAGTCAATGCGATCGCAGCCTATGATAGCCATGAAGCAGCCATGAGTTAAGGGCTTGTTTAGGAAGAGTTGCGTCCGCAGCCAGGAATCAACCTCTTTCCTATTGGAACCTATGGTTTTGAACCCTTGCTCTAAGTCCCTTTCCACCAGGAGAGGGACTTTGCATTTTCCAAGGTCAGGTGGCTAATTCAACCTCCTTTCTGCTCAACGGTATCTGGCATTGATTGAATAATCTCCATTGTTTGGATGCTGACGGTGCAGACTCGATCGAGCAGGTCAATCACCTGTTCTTTGTAGTCAGCAAATTTGTAAGTGTTGAATAGTTTGGCGATCGTTGGGTCTTTGGGTGTCTTTTCTTTGTATTGGTCGAGAATCCATTCCAGGGCGGAGCGGTTGCCGAGTTTGTAGTCCCAGGCAATGGCGGGGATACCTTCTAAGGTTGTCTCGGTATCGAGAATGATTTTGCCTTCGGTTTTGTCGGCTTTAAGTTTGGCTTTGGGTGTGGTGCGTTTGGTGGGTTTGGCGGTGCTGGATGGGTTGGGTAGGGGCGGGTCTTGTTCAAAGATGGTCTGCTGTTCACTTATATCTAGGCTAGACCCGCCCCTACGTCGTGTGGTAGCAATGTCAACCCGTCGTAATCCGTAGGGTTCAACGGTTTCATAGTTCAGGTGCAGTTCCATCAAGGCTTTGCCCCAGCTTGCCCATTGGTGGAAGTTGGGGTAAAAGGGCAGGCGGGGAAATTCGCGTTTGAGGTTGATTTCGTATTTGGTGCGGTAGGCGGGATGGTGGAGAACGGCGTAGGTGTAATGGAAGATGTCGAGTTTGGTGATGTGATCCCCCCTGCCCCCCTTGAGAAAGGTGGGTTCTGGCTCTTTCTCCCCCTTTTTAAGGGGGATTGAGGGGGATCGGTAGTGATCACAGAATTGCTCCAACGCCCAGTCAGTGATGTTGTCGATGCGGTTTCCGTTTTCGTCGTAGCGGTAGAGGGGAAGACATTGAGCAGAACATGCAGCACCGACAACGTGAATATCAGGAATCTTACTGCTAGCAACAGTCATAAATGGCTTTTGTGAGCCAACATCAGTACAACAAATAACGAGGTTTTCATCTTGGCTGTTGGGAAAGAGACTAGGAAGTTGATAAGTCACTCCATTAAAATGTCTATCGAAATAAAAGCTCATTTCGATAAATGGTCTATACAAAGCCGCAACAACATTTGTTTTATCAAACTTCTTAACCACACCACGATTCAAATGGTTGTCAAGCTCTCGATCCCATTTAATATCTAATTCTCGAATTATCTTGTTTTCTAGTCGCTCTTTATAAACGTTTGTAAAATAAATCATCCGCTCAATTAAAGCTTCTTTTGAGAAGTCATAAACCCACTCATCTCGTTGAGTAGCAACGCCACGGGAAAAAAGCTGAAAAACTGCCTCCTGAGATTTTCCCGATTTCACTCCCTTATCAATCAACGGCAAAAAGCTATCAAAATCGTTATCCGTTAAATTAATCCAATTCGCCTTCTGATCCGGCGTAATGTGGTCAAACGGAATCTGCTCAAACCGGGTACGTTCAAACCAGGCGAGCTTTTCTTCCTTGGTCTGCTCATCCTGCAATGTGAAGTAAAAAATTTTTGCCTTGCTCATGCCCACACCCGCTGAATTGGGTATGCATCAAAAACTTGATCAGCACTGGCAATTGCTACAGAATGATTGATTGCTTGGGCAATCAGAATGCGATCGAACGGGTCGCGGTGGTGAAGCGGTAAGCTAATGTAGCTGTTTGTATCCTCAAAAGAAAGCATTAACACTCGTATTTCGAGTTCATCTAAAAAGCCGGGTAATTCCTGAAATTGAAATTGCAGATCTAACTTCTTAATAGAAAGTTTTATCGCGATTTCCCAAAGTGTAATAATGCTAACTACAATTCCATCACTGTCCTCAATCATTTCTTTAACGGTCGAGGGCAATTTAGGATCATCATTCAGAAACCAAAGCAGAGTGTGAGTGTCTAATAACATCACATATAGTCCTTCAAGTCTTCGAGCGGCGCATCAAAATCATCTGCCATCCAAATTTTCCCTTTTAATAAGCCTGCTTTGCGTTTCTTGGGTGAAACTTCTGTGGAAGATTCCTCTACATATTTATCTAGCAAAAACTCAATATAGTGTAAAACTTCTGTTTGTAAAGGCTCAGGTAGTTTTTCCAGTTTTTCCAAAATTTTTGGTTGCACCATCATTTTTCTCCTTTTTAGTTCTCACTAAAAACATCACCGCAATTCCGGTTTGAATCCCAAACACATTGTTTTTCGTGCCGGAGATTTTAGGATTATTCCTCACATCGGATTGGGTATCGACGATATAAACATAATCAAACTCGCGATCGACGCACTTGCGAAAACCATCAAAGGTTTTGGAATCGATAAACGATCGATTGGTGATGAACGCAATAATGCCATGTTGACCCAGGCGATCGCTTGCCCAGCGGAAAAAGCGAGTGTACATATCGTAGACAACAATCTGATTTTGAGCCGTTCCCTCTTTGATGTAGGTTTCCTTAATTGCCTTATCAATTCCTTTGTAGAGACGATTGGCGTTGCGCTGGTTAAAGTTTTCCTGATGAGCGTTATAGCGAATGATTTTTTCGACCTCTGCCTGGTACTGCGTCACTAGCAACCTGGACATGTAGCGACTCCCGGAATCATGAAGCCTGGGTCAATTGTTGGGCTGATGCTCAGTATTCTCACTTACCCTTGATTCTGACTCACAGATTGCTATCCCGGATCATCCGACACAGAAAGTAAGCCGGAATTGCTACCATCCCATTGAAAAAGGACTGACCAGGCTGGGTCGATTTTCCTCTGAAACGGCACGGGTTTCTTCGTCCAGTGCTTTCACCAGCCGGTTATAGGTTGCCTCTGCCTGTTGGGGGGAATTACCAATGCTGGTTAGCCCTAACTTACCAAACTCTGACAGGCAGCCCATGAGGTGAAACACGGTCCCTGTTTCCGTACTGGTATCAAAGTGAAGCTGGTGCTGGGCAATAATATCCATCAGGTCATTGGGCAGTAACCCCTTGTAGCGGTCTTTTTGCAGGTTATCGGTGGCGATGTAGTACTTTGCCCGCCCTTGCTGGCTGTAGAACAAGCCGCTGGAGAAATCATAGCGCCCGTTGGTCAGGAACTTTAAGGTCATGAACGGGTGAGTTGTTCCCCCTTTGCGGAGGTTGATCTCAATTGCCTGGACATCCCACTCTGGTTTTCCTGGTTGGTTTGGTTGGTGAACCGTCACAAAATCCACCCCAAACCGCTCCATTGCACCTTTCTTTGCCAAATTATTGCCAACCCGGTGCCCCAATTCCTGAAGATGCAAACGGTAACGCTCATCGGCTGGAAACCGACAGCCTAGATAGATCTGCCCACTCGGTCCACCCAAAATTTGGTCATGGGTCGAGAGAATTTCCACTTCCCCTAGGGGAGTAATTCGTCCCTGGACACTGGGCGATCGCTTCACTTCTCCCTCAATAAAGGCTTCGGCAATTGCCCCTAACTCCGGAATTCGGCTCCCAAACCGTTCCCAGGTTTCTCCCTTCGATTCAAACTTGAGTAGTTCAAACTGCTTTTTCAACATTTTGACCCGTTCATTATGGGTAGTTGCCCCCGGTTCAAATTCTTGAATTGGGCGCAGATCCAGCAGGGCATTGCCCTCGCCCGAAAACCCTTCATTCAGTTTGACTACCATGCGCTTCAGGTATGGTTGCCGTTCCCAGAGTTCCGCCGCCGAGATCGCCAGGTTGTCTGCTGACCAGGTCACATCACTCCCATCGGGATGGGGAATGTCTTCCTCTGCAAAAATCTGACGGCTACCGCTCTTAGTGCCCCACTGCAAAAGGGCTGGATCGAGGGCATAGAGCGGAATGCCTAACTCCACGGATAGGTCCTGCTCGGCATGGGTCGAGTTGTAGCAAATCATGTAAGCGCGATCGGGCTTCACTGCCTGCCGGATCCGCTCGATTAAGCGAGGGCGCTCCAACACCTTCTGAGTCAGGGACCGATGGGAGGAGTCATAGGTAGAGAGCAACAGCAAGCGATCGCGGGCATGGGAAAACGGAATTCCTGGTAACAGTTGCAAATAGTAATCAATCACGCTGGGATGCAGCGGCTGAGACGTGACATAAACCAGACGGGTACGGGGATTACGCAGGCGAATCAGGGAAAATAATAATCGCTCCTCATAATGGTGAAACCCTTCAATCTTCAGCAGTTCCCGCTGATCCAGACTGAGGGAAGGAACCACGACAATATCAGCGGCACTCGCGTCAAATAGCTCAACCGATTGCCAGCGCTCACGCAACTGTGCCTGCAAATGTCGAAATTCTTCTTCTGCTTCAGCAGGAGACACATCAATGCTCTGCATACACCCACCCGCCTCACTTTTAGGATTTTCAATCTGTGACTTTTAATCTGTGACTTTCAATACTTATGATCGACTTTAATTGCCAAAGGTCTGATGCTTAAGGATTTATGAATTGAATACCCTCACAAACTCTACGGCTGGGTTTAACGGTGTAATCATCAACTGGGCGACATATCAGTAAACCCGTTCATACCAATCTTGGAACTGATTAAATTCCCATGCCTACCTGGAATTTCCCCTGGTTGGAGGCGTGGCGGCTGTGAAGACTTTCTCCAATGTGGTCAATCCTGTGGAAACATCGCGTAGTTGCTCCTGCGTCAATGGGTCTAGCAGCGTGGCAATTTTGCCCTGGGTGACCAGACGAATTTCCTTTAAATATACAGATCCAGATTCTGTCAAGGTCAGCATAACCTGACGACGAGTATTAGGGTGTTCACTCCGACTAACAAAATGGCGTTGCACCAAGCGATCGGTCATGGCAGAAGCCGTTGCACGGGTCACACCCAGGTAATTGGCAACCTCCGACAGCGATGCCCCCGGAGATCGATGCAGATATGCCAGTACCCGAAACTGCGGCACCGATAGCAGCATGGAGCTTTGGCTCCGCATCTCTGTACGGATGAACTGCATAATGGCGGGAATGGCTTCCATCAATTCCGCCGCGCATTGATCTGGGGTTATCGCCTGGGAAGGATGCTCCATGCTGCTGCGATCGCTACCTTGACAAAAGGTAAAGTTTTTCATTTGCCTGAACAATGATGCAGCAATTTACCAGCATCAGAACAGACTTCACCCATTCCGAGGGGTTTCTGTTCGGCTGAAATCCGACTGCGTCTATATAAAGCCTATCCGAAAAAGCTACAACCGCTCAATTCCGGGGGTTTAGGTATTAGTACAACAGGAGCGGGTACTTAAAAGACCTCGGAGGTTTTGCAAAACCTCCGAGGTCTGGGGGCAGATGTCAAATATTGAGATGTTGAGATGTGAACCGTTTCCGGTTTGGCAGAGTCTAACAGCTAAAGATTTCCTTCACTAATTCCATAGATCCTCCGCAGGAAATAGAACGAATACGAAATATATGTCAAACTAACTGTTAGTTAGACTAATTAAGAAACGTAAACATTCAGCAAGCATTGGTTAGGGAGGAATCATTCATGTTCCCGCCTGTATTGAGGCATCGAAGAACTTCTAGCACATTTGGATGGCTACTTCTGGCGGGGTCGCTGGTTCTGTTAACGGGATGCAATGGCGAATCCAAGGCAGACGCTGAAGCCAGACCAAAGGCAGGGCAGCAGGGAGCCGCATCTCAGGCTCCAGCAGCGGTGAATGTGGCGATCGCCCGCGAGGGAACTGTCCGCGAGGAACGCGCATATACTGGAACAACCCAACCGTTTCGCCTGGTGTCCCTGCGATCGCAGGTGGAAGGGCAATTGCTCGATCTGAATGCGGATGTGGGCGATCCGGTACGCCAGGGGCAGGTTTTAGCACGGATTGATGGCGCGGTTCTTTCTACCAACGTGGTAGAGGCACAGGCAGAAGTGGCTGCCCGCCAGTCAGAAGTTGCCCAGGCACGAATTGCGGTCAGCGATGCCCAGACACAGGTGAATCGAGCGCGGGCTGAGCTGCAACAGGCACAGTCAGACCTGAACCGACAGCAATACCTCTACAATCAGGGGGCAATTTCAGAGCAGCAGGTAGAACAGGCACGCACCCTGGTCAACATTACTCAAACCACCCTGCGATCGGCACAGGAGCAGGTACGCACCCGGCAACAGGCAATAGAAGCAGTGCAGGGAAGAGTTTCAGCTCAGCAAGCAGTGGTTGCCAGGGAACAGGAACGCCAGTCCTACACAGCTTTAACCTCCCCTGTGACAGGCTCAGTGGTCGAGCAACCCACAGAACTCGGCAACTTAGTCCAGCCAGGAGCGGAAGTGTTGAAGCTGGGAGACTTTAGCCAAATCAAGGTGGCAGTACAGATTTCAGAACTGGAACTGGGAAACATCCGCCCTGGACAGTCCGTGCAGGTCAGGTTAGATGCTTTTCCCAACCAGCAATTTACTGGACGGGTCAGCCGCATTTCTCCAGCAGCGGATCCGGTCGCCCGACTGGTGCCGCTCGAAGTGACGATTCCTAACGCCAGTGGGCGAATTGGGAGTGGATTACTGGCGAGAGTGACCTTTGCTCAAGAAACCAACCGATCGCGGATTGTTGTCCCTGATGTGGCGTTACAGGCAGGCGAAAACCGACGCGGTGGGCAACCAGGGAATCCCAATAGCCAGACACAGGCAGGACGCAATAACGGCAGCAACGGACAGAGCGGACAGCAAGGGAACGCGAACAGTCAGGCATCTGAAGGTCGTAATAACCAAGCCCGTGGTCTTGGCACCCTGTTTATTGTGGAAGGATCGGGCAACGAGGCAAAAGTAGCAGCAAGACAGGTCACCTTGGGTAGACGAGGGGATGGACAGGTCGAGGTGCTTTCAGGGTTGCAGCGAGGAGAACGTTTTGTCGCCCGCAGCAACAGGGCACTGAAAAATGGCGATATCGTGCGGTTGAGCGTTCTTTCTGAACAGGCAGAACAACCGAATTAGTTCCAGTTCACCGAAATTTTCCCTAACCCATGACCCAAGACTCTAAACCAACTGGTTTTAGCATCAGTGCTCTTTCGATTCGCAGACACATTGGAACTTTGATGCTAACCGTGGCAGTGATTGTAGTGGGGATCTTCTTCACGACAACCCTGCCCGTTGATCTATTGCCCTCTATTACCTATCCCCGGATTGGGGTGCGGCTGGATGCGCCGGGAGTGTCACCCGAAGTGGGAGTGGATGAAGTGACCCGTCCCCTGGAAGCGGCGTTGTCTGCAACAGAAGGGGTGGTTCAAGTTTATTCCCAGACCCGGGAAGGACAGGTCAGCCTGGATTTGTACTTCAGACCGGGTGGCAATATTGACCAGGCATTGAACGATGCCACGGCTGCCTTTAACCGGGCACGGGGCAACCTGCCTGACACGATTCAGGAACCTCGTTTGTTTAAGGCAGACCCTTCCCAGTTGCCCGTCTATGAAATGGCGCTCTCGTCGTCTTCCCTCAGCCCGGTGGATTTGCGGGTGTTTGCGGAGGAGGAACTGGTTCGAGAATTGGGTGTAGTAGAAGGCGTGGCTGCGGTCGATGTGGCAGGTGGGGTTGAGGAAGAAGTTCGTGTGGTTGTGGATCTGAACCGCTTGCAAGCAGTCGGAGTTGGACTGCAAAACGTGCTGGATGAATTACGTGACACGAACCAGGATATCTCTGGTGGTCGAATTCTGGGCAGAAATTCGGAACCTTTGACACGGGCGCTCGGTCGATTTGAAACTGCGGAGGAAATTCGGGATCTGTCCTTTGAAGTCGGAAGGGAGTCGTCAAGAACTGAGAGCCAGGAGCCAAGAGTTGGCAATCAAGGGACTCAGAACTCCACCCTCAGCACTCAAAATTCTGTGTCGCGTAGGGTTTATCTGCGCGACTTTGCTGAGGTGATTGATGGCACAGAGGAACAGCGGATCTTTGTGGCATTGAATGGACAGCCCGCGGTTAAGGTCAGCATTCAGAAACAGCCAGATGCCAACAGCATTAGGGTGGTCGAAGGGATTAAGCGGCGGTTGGAAGAACTGCGGCAACAGGGGGTGATTCCGGCTGACATGCAGCTCATCGCAACCCTGGATGAGTCTGTCTTCATTCAAAATGCTATTTCTAATGTTGCCAGTTCTGGTTTGATAGGGGCGGGACTGGCAGCGATCTCCGTACTCCTGTTTCTGGGATCGGTGCGTCAAACCCTGATCATTGTGTTATCTATTCCCCTGGCAACCCTGGCAGCCCTGATTTTTATGGGTATGTTTAATCTGTCTCTGAATGTGTTCAGTCTGGGTGGGCTGGCACTGGGGGTAGGGATTGTGGTGGACAACTCCATCGTTATGTTGGAGGCGATCGCCGAGGGAGCGGGGATGACTCCCGGTGAGGATAGTCGAACTCGGCTCAACTCCAGGCAACTGATTCGGCAGTCTATTCAAAGTAGTCAGGAAGTAGAATCGGCGCTAGTCGCCTCCACCAGTACAAACCTGGTTGCCGTGCTGCCTTTTCTGCTAATTGGTGGGTTCATCGCCCTGCTGTTTAATGAACTGATTTTGACGATTAGCTTTTCAGTCGCTGCCTCAATTTTGATTGCGGTCACCGTTGTCCCAGCCGCAACCTCCCGCCTGTTGGCAATTCGCTGGTCTACCGGAATCAATCGCTTCTGGGTAATACGCAAATTTAACGAGCGATTTGAAGCTAGCAGCCGTAGTTACCGTAATTTGTTGAGCTGGGTGCTGGATCATCGTCTGTTGGTGATTGGTTGTACGCTTGTCATCTTTCTCGGCAGTGGACTGTTCATGGTCAGCCGCATTCCTCAGGAAATTTTGCCCCGCATTAATACAGGACAGGTCAATCTGGTTGCCCAGTTTCCACCCGGAACTCCCCTCGACGATAATCGGCAAGTGATGGCAGAAGTAGACAAAATTTTGCGGGCACAACCTGAAACTGAGTATGTGTTTTCCACCGCTGGTGGCTTTCTGTTTGGCAGCAATACCAGTGAAAATCCGCTACGAAGCTCTAGCAACATTACGTTGAAACTGGGAACGGATGTTGAACAATATATTTCTAAAGTAACAAAAGAGTTTAACCAACTCAATTTGGTCGATGTGCGTCTGCGGGTCAATCCTGGTCAGGTACGGGGACTGGTTCTGACCAACTCTCCTGTGCGGGGGGCAGAAGTGGATGTGATCCTGCAAGGGGAAAACGAGCAAGTGCTGACCCAGGCAGGACGGCAGGTGCTACAGGCACTGGAAGAGCGGGCAAACTTAGTCAACTTCCGTCCCGATGCGGATCCCCGTCAGCCTGAGATTCAAATCCGGCGCGATCGCGAGCGGTTAGCTGCTCTCAATCTCAACATTCAAGATATTGGTGATACTTTAGCCACAGCAGTTCAGGGCAGTGTGCCGACCCAGCTCCAGCGGGGTAACCGACTGGTGGATGTGCGGGTGGAACTGGACAAGGAATCCATTCGCCGCCCGTCCCAGCTTGCCGATCTGCCCCTGTTTGCTGTAGGTAACCGTCCCATTCGTTTGGGGGATGTAGCTCAACTGACGGAAGGAGAGGCACCTGGAGAGATTCAGCGGATTAACCAGCGGCAGGTCTTTCTAATTGCAGGGAACCTGGCTGAAGGAGCAAGCCTCGGAGAAGCCCTGCAACAGGTCGATGCCATTATTCGGGAACTGGAATTGCCCCAGGGTGTGAGTTTTCTGCCCAGTACGGCAGCGGAAAGTAATCGTCAGTTGCAGTCTTCCCTGCCCATCCTTGGGGGACTCGCCGCCTTCCTGGTATTTGTGGTGATGGCGGTGCAGTACAACTCCCTGGTTGACCCTCTGGTGATCATGTTCACGATTCCATTGGCGTTGGTGGGCGGTATTTTTGGACTGTTTATTACCCAAACGGCGATCGGTGCCACGGTAATTGTGGGTGCCGTGCTGCTGGTTGGGATTGTGGTCAATAATGCCATCATCATGGTAGAACTGGCAAACCAGATTCGTGAACGCGAAGAGACAATTAGGGATGTGTCTCCTCAGGAGATTCGCCGCTTTGCTATCCTGAAAGCCGCTCCCCAGCGCCTGCGTCCAATTCTAATGACCACGATTACAACCGTGTTGGGGATGTTTCCCCTTGCTTTGGGAATGGGGCAGGGGGGTGAGTTTCTCCAACCTCTCGGTATTGTCGTGTTTTCCGGTTTATCTCTAGCAACCGTACTGACGCTGTTTATCATTCCCTGCTTCTACCTGCTGCTGCATGACCTGTTTGGCGGCAGATGGTTGCCAGGTAGAAAGAAACGGCGCAAGGTAAACCAGGAGGAACCCGCCATCGCCCCACCCCCTAGAGAGTTAGTCGGGGGACCCAGTCAGAAATACAACCCGCTAGTGGATGAGTGAAGGAGTGGATGAGGAGTTGAAAGTTAGAAGCTTTGAGTTTTGAGGTTTCAAAACTCTCAACTCAAAACTCTCAATTCTCAACTTTCCCCCATCTTTCCTACAGCATCGAAAGTTCCCCTGAAACCTCCAACCGGGTAACTTTGCTGAGAGTCATAAAGTTCTCTGACAGTGTTTCTGAGACGGAGGGCGTGATCCAACCCATCTGTTTGAGCAGATGAATGGCAACGGCATATTTTGCCCGCTTTGCGCCATCCATTACCTTAATTGCCAGCCCCAATCCTTCCCCCAATCGTCCAACACACTGGATTCCTTCTGCCCCAGCCTTGCTAACCAGTTCTCCTTCAGTCAGACGCATCAGTTCGGTGTCAAACTCGCCATCCCCTGAGACCATGGCTGGATGGTGGGTCATTGCCCGCACAATCCGCTCCATATCTAAATTTTCACTGGCTGAAAGTATTGCGTAAAGGGATGCAATTTGCCCAAGCTGTAAAAAGTAGGTGGGGGCACCGCAGTCATCCCGGGCACTGATGAATTCTTCGGCAGGCATCCGCAGGAGTTCCGCAACCTTTTGAATAATCAACTGTTGCACCGGGTGGCTGCGCTGCAAATAATTGTTCAGGGACCAGTTGCGCTGCTGGCAAACGGAAAGCATTCCCGCATGTTTACCCGAACAGTTGTACTCTAGCGGACTGCGCTTACCTGGCGGAATCGGGCACTGCAAATGGGAGGGGTCTACATCACTGCGCCAGAGGACATTAAATGCCTGCCGCACCTGTTCTAGCCTGCCCTGATGAGAGCTACAGATAATCGCTAAGTCGCGATCGGTCAATCCGTAGCGTTCCAGGGTGCCCGTTGTAGTCACTGCCAGTGCTTGAAACGGCTTTAAACCCGATCGCACAAAGGTTGCTGTTTCTGCATTGCCAGCCACCAACAGCGTCCTGCCCCGACTGTCACAAACGACCGCCTGGACGTAATGTTTTGATTCGATAATTCCTTCTCGCAGTAACCGAACTTCCAGCTCTGCGGATTGTAAACGTCTTCCCCTAGTCATTCACTTTAGTGTTCGTAGAATGGGTTAGCGTCAGCGTAGCCCATCATGTTAAATCTCTGCGTACATCATGGGTAAGACTCTAACACCAGAAGGGTACGGCGGAGAGAAAAGTTTTGAATTTTGAGTCAAAGATTTTGAGTTTTGTTCAGATTGCGCTTGTGGGATTGTCGCCTGTAAACTCCTAGCATTTTTCGGATAGGTTCTAAGGGATGTGCCCCCAAATAAAGTACCTGCTAGACAAGCTGCTCCACGATGGATTCCCGCCTGCGCGGGAATGACGTTGGGACTTTATGAATTTGCGAGTCCCTAAGTGGCTAAGGGGCGATCGCTGGTGTAGCATAGCACCGGAGATGCTGTTATCCGGAGCTGCTCTGGTGTAGAGGGCAATCGCAGTGAGACGGTAAAGTAGCCGAGGAAGCTGCAATACAACGGTCGGCAGCGGTCGAAAATTAGTGAGTTAAGCTAGTAGCATCACTATTTTGGAAACTTAGAAATGTTGAAGTGGTCGCGTCTAGCGGCAGCCTTGGCAGTCTCCTTGGGTACATTTGGAGTCGCGCACTTACCTGCACAGGCAGTGCAACTATCCGATGGAACAGTTGCTTTTACGGGTGTGCCCATTTTAGAAGGTGCTTCAGCCTCCCAAAACGCCGCTTACTTCTGGGGTTCATGGTACGCCTTTACAATCACCGTACCCGAAAACGCCGGAGAACCCCTGCAAAAGGTGGCTATTTCCCAGGAAAATAATGTCTCCTACGCCTATTTTGACCTCAGCAGAACTGAGGCGTATGAGGGTAGTCGCCGTCGCTCTGGAGCCAGGTTACCCATCAGAAATGTCACCAGGGATCCAGAAACTCGGCTAATTATGGTGGAGTTTGAACCACCTGTACCTCCCGGTAAAACAATTACGATTGAGCTTTACGCCAGTCGCAATCCCGACGTTGGTGGGGTTTACATGTATGGAGTCACTGCCTTTCCGGCTGGGGAAAAACCAAGAGGTCAATTCCTGGGATATGGGCGGATCCATATCTATGAAAGCTACGATCGGTTCTTTTTTAGGGGTCCGTTTCGGCGGTGGTAGGTGGTAGGAGTTGAGAGTTGAGAGTTAGTGACTACTGCTTCACTCTTCGTGCTCAAACTCTTCACTGCTCTCTTCCCTTCATCTTTTCAAATACCCGGCGGCGACACAGTTATTAATAACCTGCTGAACGAATGTCCAGAGATCGGGTGCTCCGGTTTTGACGGGAGCCATGCGGTGCAGGACGAGATCGCTGGTGACTCCGTGTTGTTGCCAGGTGTGCCCTTCAGTTTGCTGATTATGCAGGATGGGCTGTAACCGATCCAGGGAGGCGGCAAAGCGGGCGGCTGGGGTTGCCTGGGTTTCAAACTCTTCCCAAAGAGCGTGAAGCTCAATTGCCTGGTCGGGTGGTAAAAGACTGAACAGGCGATCGGCTGCCTCAGCCTCTCTTTCAGCCTTGTTTTGATTGCCCTGAATGTCGTAGCAGAAGGTATCGCCAGCATCAATTTCGACTAAGTCGTGGATCAGCAGCATTTTGATCACCCGCAGAATATCCACTGGCTCTGAAGCATACTCTGCCAGAATGACTGCCATCAGCGCAATGTGCCAGGAATGCTCTGCACTGTTTTCTCGCCGCGAACCATCCGTCAGCAGGGTTTGCCGCAGCACCCGCTTTAACTTGTCAATTTCCAGCACAAACTGGATTTGCTGCTCTAATCGCTTGATCTGCACAACTCCCCCATCCCCTCACCTACACCATGCCGAGATCAACCTTATGCTGTGAAATGGGAGTAATCAGGGTGTAAATCTGGCTACCATTCCTGGCACCTGAGAAGGTTTGCCGAACCTACCCCGTAGCCTACTAGACCCCATCCCCAGCCGGATAAGGGGTGAGAATTTCAACGCCATCTTCCGTCACTGCGAGTGTATGTTCGCACTGGGCAGAGAGCTTGCGATCTTTTGTTACGGCAGTCCACTGGTCCTCTAACATTTCGATTTCCCAGGTGCCTTCGTTGATCATGGGTTCAATCGTAAACACCATACCGGGGCGCAAGCGCCTGCCTTTGCCGCGATCGCCGTAGTGAGGAATTTGAGGAGACGTGTGAAAAACATGGCTGATCCCATGCCCAACAAAATTCCGCACGACTGCAAATCCCTGAGATTCGGCATACTCTTGAATCGCTGCCCCAATATCACCAATTTTGGCACCGGGTTTAATGGCTTCAATCCCCCGACGGCGGCACTCTTCAGTCACTTCAACGAGTTCGCGGGCAACTGGTGAAGGCTCTCCCACAAAAAAGGTTTTAGAGGTGTCCCCGTGATAGCCATCTACAATCAGCGTGACATCTATATTAATGATGTCGCCATCTCGCAACACTTGCTTGGCATTTGGAATCCCATGACAAACCACTTCATTTACACTGGTGCAAATGGAGCGAGGAAAGGGAGGATACCCCGGAGGTGCATAACCCAGGGGGGCGCTAACCGCACCCTTGGATTTTGTCCACCGTTCTGCCTCATCGTTCAGTTGCAGGGTGGTCACTCCTGGCTTAACCAGATCTGACAGGTAATACAACAACTCTGCTGCTAGTTGTCCTGCCCGACGCATCTTTTCGATTTCTCGTTTTGACAGCAGTGTAATGACTTCAGTTTCCATAGGTTTCTATCATAGAGCTTCTAACCACTGCCTGGTAGCTTTTGGAGAGGAGAAACGCATGATTTGAAGATGGGCATATTCGGGTTGCTGGAAGATCTGGGGACATTCGCGCCTGCGTTGCCAGTAGGTACGGAGTACCCAGAGAATCATCGAGTCCCGACTGAAGACAATCTGCCAGGTTTCACGATTGCCGTTCCACAACTCCTGTTGGCTAATCGCCCGCCAAAAAGTTCGCCGCACAACTCGCCCAAAAACCACTGGGAAAGAATAGTCTAACCAGATTAGAGTATCAGCTTTACGCCAGATGAGATCTCTGACTTTGCTGTAGTTACCATCCACAACCCAGCCATCTGCCTGTAATGAATTTTCCACCCGCGCTTTGAATTGATCAAGAGTCGCTTCTGTCCAGTTGGCTTCCCAGTGAAGTGCATCTAACTCTACGTGGGGAAGGGTCAGTTTACAAGCGATTTCCCGTGCGAGAGTGGTTTTACCCGATCCGCTACTACCAATAATTACAATTCGTCGCTCTTGCCTGACGTTAGCCACCATGCGATCGCCTCCAAATTTTGTGGAAGAACAGCTACAGGCGATCTCATCTGGATTTCGGTGATAGCAGGTAATAGGTGTTAGGTGCTAGGTGCTAGGTGTTAGGTGATAGGTGTTGGAAGAAAAGATAGGACTGAATTCTGGCTTCTGAATGCTTGCCTGGGAATAATTTCTCCCATTAAATTCAATGCTAAAAACTCTAATGAAACAACCAGCTTGTAAAAGCATACTTTTTGCCCCGAATCACAGGGAGGGATTGGTGGGGATGGGTATAGTAGGAAGGAAATACTAAGACACTCCCTCGTTTGGGTTTGACTTTAATATTTTGGCGATCGAAAAAAGTTTCGCCCCCCTCAAAGTCATCATTGAGATAACCCACAATACTGATATCTCGTGTGGGAATCCCGTTGGCAACTTCGACAAAACGGCTTGCCAGCAACAAATTGTCTACATGGCGTTTATAGTTTTGTCCAGGCATATAGCGTAGGATAGAACACATTTCAGCATGGGGAAACTTAACGCCATAGTGCTTGAACAATAAATCCTGAATCACCTCAACCTGCTTCAGCAATAGCTGGTTGGTCGAACCCTGAAGGGCACCTTCCTTATCCCCTAGCGGCAGAATACCGCTGCTGCGGACATCCGTATCGACCACGTTCACCAGGATTTTGGATGGTTTAAACTGACAACACTCGGCAATCTGGATAACGTGTTCACACAGTGAAGGCTCCAGTAAACCCTCCACCAAAAGAATTTCCGATCCGAGATCTTTGAGTTTGTGTCCCACAGCAGTACCTGACAGATTTGAGATTGAGGACTTAAGATTTTTAGATTAGATTTTCTTAGATTAGATTTTCTAAGTTGTTACCATCCCACTCAGAATGCCCACTCCCACGCGCCAAACCTCCAAACCTTCCCGTACTCCATTTCCTCTGGCGATTGATCGCGTCGCCATTGCTCTCATCCTAGCGTTGAGCCTGGTGATCGCAGTATTGCTGTGGAGCGGTGAGCGGGTCTCGGCTCAGGTCAGAACCTTTACCTGGCAGGACAAGCAAATTGGGGCAGAGGATACGGCATTTATTCTGAACTTTAGCCGTCCCATGGACTATGCCAGTGTTGAGCCTAATTTAAAGATTGAACCCCGGCTTCCTGGCAAGGTAAGTTGGGCAGGACGGCGGATGGCGTATACCCTGACAATGCCTGCTCCCTACGGAACAAAGTTTGAGGTCAAACTTGAAGGGGCGAAAGATCGGTTTAGCCAGGGCAAAAAATCAACTATTCAGCCGTTTCAGGCGCAGTTTCGTACCCGCGATCGCGCCTTTGCCTACATTGGTGTGGAAGGGGAAGAAGAAGGCAGACTGATTCTCTACAATCTTACCCGTCAGGAGAAAACCCTGCTGACTCCCAAAGATCTGGTGGTGATGGAATTTAAGTTTTATCCCCTGGGTGATCGCATTTTATTTGCAGCCACCCAACGCACGGCTGAACCTCAAGGCTTATTAGAGCAGAAGCTATTTACCGTAACCACTGGAGTCGAAATCGACCCACCTGCTCAAATTGTTCCCCAGGCATCCGAAGCAGTGGTAAACGTTGCCACTAAACCCGAACCTGCCGGAAAAGTCGAACTGGTTCTGGATAGTACCAACTATCAGAACCTTAAATTTGACCTGTCGGCTGATGGCAACAATATCGTGGTGCAGCGGGTTAGCCGCAATGACCCAGCAGACTTTGGACCGTGGCTATTGCAGGCAGGAGAACCGCCCAAGCCACTGAAAGGAGAACCCGGTGGCGACTTTCTCATCACCCCGGATAGTAATTCTCTGGCGATCGCCCAGGGACAGGGACTCGCCATTCTGCCTTTAGAACCCGATGCCAAGCCCCTCGACTTTCTACCCAAATTTGGCACTGTGTTGGGTTTTTCCAGGGATGGCGCTTTTGCCACCATGCTTAAGTTCAACACTGACCGGACGCGATCGCTCTTTCTCGTCACCAATCAAGGGACTCAAAAAGAACTGCTCCGAACCACTGGCTCTATCCTCAGCACCCAGTTTGACCCAACCAAAGAAACCCTCTACTGCCTGCTAACCGACCTCAAAACCGATAACGAACTTTACCGCGAAGAACCTTACCTGGCAGCAATCGACCTCAAGACCGGCAATCTATCTCGCATGGTACTGCTACCTGACCAGCGCGACGTTCAATTAAGCCTTGCCCCCGACGGGTTGGCAATCCTATTCGACCAGACCACCCGTGCCCTCCAGGCAGATATGACAACAAAAGAACCATTACGAGATAGCTCTGGCAAGGCGATCGCCAACAGCCGCCTCTGGCTCCTTCCCATCAACCCCAAAGACCCCGCTGCCAACCCTCAACCCGAACCCCTCCCCCTGCCCGGACTCCGCCCCCGTTGGCTCCCCTAACCCCCTTGCCCCTCTTCCCCTCCCCCCTTGCCATAGACTAAGAAAACCACACCTCAAAAACCTACCTCCCCCCATCCCCTCATTCCCTAGTCCCCTGTATAATCGCCTCACCTCCTTCAATTCCAAAACATCGAAACGGTTCATCAACACTCAATGACTCAATCCTTAAATCCTTTTACCTTTATCCTTAATCCCCTATGCTTCACCTCAACTAGGACTCACAGGCGGAATTTCGGAATATCCTGACCTACTCCCCTCTTCCTATTGTCTAAAAAAGGCTTGCCGAACTTACGCCGTAGTCTACTAGTCCCGTGATACCAAACCAGTTAAGCTCTACAACAAAACCAGATACCGCTTTTTAAGAGGCAATTGTATCTATCAGCGACCTTCATCCCGCCTCAAGGATCACCATGCAAGTTAAGGATCTGCTAGAGCGTTATCAGCGAGGAGAGCGGGACTTTTCCCATGTTGACCTGAGTGGAGCCAGTCTGAGCGGAGTGAACCTGCGCGATGCCAATTTCACAGGAGCAGACCTGACCGGGGCAAACCTGAGTTGGGCATTTCTAAGCCGTGCCAATTTTACTGAAGCATCGCTCAGACGAGTAGATTTGCGCAGTGCGTCCCTCAACCATGCCATTTTCAACCAGGCTCTCCTGAGCGGAGCGAATCTCAGCAAAGCAGATCTTCGGTTAGCACAACTTCAGAATGCTGACTTAAATTGGGCAATCTTACAAGAAGCTGACCTTACCAGTGCCGATCTCCAAGCCGCCAAACTAGACCAGGTAAATTTGGAACGAGCAAAACTCAGCAATGCCTGTCTAATAGCGGCTGAATTGATGGAGGCAAACCTGCGGCGAAGCAATCTTGGCAGTGCCAAATTAGATCAGGCAAATATGCGCGAAGCCCATCTGGAGGAAGCCAACTTGCGAGAAGCTTCTCTAGTTGGAGCGAATCTGATTGAAGCCAATCTAAGTGGAGTGTATTTGCGTCAAGCAGACCTGCGAGAGGCAGATCTTCACCGGGCTATTCTGACCGGAGCAGATTTGAGCGAGGCAACTTTAGAGAGTGCAGATTTAAGTCGGGCAAACCTGGCAGGCGCTTATCTGCTTAAAACTAGCCTGCAAAAGGCATATCTGTTAAGAGCAAATCTCCAGGATGTTTTTTTGCTGCGAGCGGACTTAAAAGAAGCTAATTTACGGGGGGCAGACCTGCGGCGGGCAGACCTGAGCGGAGCTTACTTAAGTGATACAACCTTAAGTGAAGCTGACCTGAGCAATTCTTACTTACTAGAAAGCCATCTGATTCGCACCAATCTGGATGGGGCAGAAATGACCGGCTGCTGCATCTACAACTGGCATATTGAGGATCTTGAACTGACCAAGGTAAACTGCCGCTACATCTTTACGCAGTTCGATTATCACACGAAGAGTCCTACAGACCGTTACCCGGTTGGGCGTGAATTAGAACCGGGAGAGTTGGGGCGACAATATCAGCAAGATGGACCCACCGTTGAGGTGTATTTTACCAACGCTCCTAACTGGCAAGCTCTGGCACTTACTCTGACCCAGTTAGAGATGGAAAGCCAGGGACTGACCCTGACGATTAAATCCTATGAACGAGTAGATGATAACTACCTGCTCCGGTTGGTGGTCAATCGTCTGGTGAATGCCAAAGTAGTGATCCGGCGAATTTTTCAAATTTACCCAGAGATATTACAGCGGTTCTTATCACGACAGGCTGAGGTTCTTCGTCTACTGGAGATTGGTACTCAAACTGAGAATTCGGATCTGGCGCTGGAACCTTCTCCCCAGCCCAGCCCAGCCACGCCCAAACCCTTACCATCCCCTGATCGCCGGGAACGCCTCTATCAAGAAGTGGTGCGCCAAATTCAGCACATCATGATCTCCCAAGCTCCCGACCATTTTGTTGAAAGTGTGCAGCACTTACTCAACTTCCTTCACCGTCAGGGCATTTCAACCGAAGAGATCCAGAAAAAGATTATCGGACAGATCATCGTACAGCGGGCAAAGCGCGACCAGAGTTTTCGAGATCATTTGTTGCGGTGGGAAAAAACCGCAACAGAATCTGCTCGGCTATCCACGGTGGGACAGGCAGTGAGGTTAGCGATCGCACTTCTCTGGACCCAATCTAAACAGTCCTGACCTCTACCCATCTGAATATCCCAAATTTTTTGAAGGAACCTTTTCAAATCTTGAGCGTCGTAGGGGCACGAGCATTCCTAAAGTTAATGTTTGATGAACCTTAGTATCCAAATAGCTGAAAAATCCATTTGGAGCGTTAGATTTTGGTACGAGTGGTCAATACTGAACGGGAAACTCAAAGGTGTGGTGTGTGCATCTCCTGTTGAGTCGCTTTTTTATGCTGAGGAGAAGGAGTTCGTATGATTCAGAAAAATTCACCTGTGATTGCAACTAAAAGCTCCCCAGTGCTGGCATCAGCAGTACTGGGGTTTTTAATGGCAGGTAGTCCAGTCGTTGCTCAGACACTTTCCGCGACAGAGCCTGAGATACAGCCCTCTTCAGTAACGGTTGCTCAGGTATCTAATGGGCAGGCGATCTCCGATGCCAGCTTTGCAGAACCCATCAACAACACAGCAGACCTGATAGCTGCCGACACTGCCACCAATTTAGATGGCATGGATCAGGTGACTTCGGTTTCCCAACTGACTGACGTTAGACCAACCGACTGGGCATTTCAGGCACTACAATCCCTGGTTGAACGCTACGGTTGCATCGTCGGCTATCCCGACAGAACCTTCCGGGGTAATCGCGCCCTCAGTCGGTATGAATTTGCTGCCGGTCTCAACGCCTGTATGGATCGGATTAATGAACTGATTGCGGCTGGAACGGCTGACCTGGCAAGGAAAGAAGACCTGGTTTCCTTACAAAGACTGCAAGAAGAATTTGCCGCCGAACTGGCAGTGTTACGCGGTCGAGTGGATGCATTGGAAGTCCGCACAGCCACCCTTGAAAAACAGCAGTTTTCAACCACGACTAAACTGTTTGGACAGGTGGTCTTTGGAGTCCAGGGTCGAAACGAGGCAGAAGTTGACCTGGCAGGCTTCCGGTTTAGTGACGACTCAGATCAGATCAACGTCATTAGCAATGTTCAGTTGAGCCTGTATACCCAGTTTAGTGAGCGCAGCCTGCTGCTAACAGGGTTACAGGCAGGACAGGGCAGAAGCTTTGGTGATCAGCTTTTAACCAATGATGTTCTGCTGGGATACGAAGGGGACACGGGTGGACGAGTCCAGATCAGTGACCTCACCTACCGCCACCTGATTGGAAATAACTTTGCGGTGATTGCCGGAGCCGCGGGTGTCAACATGGTCAACGTCTTTCGGGGGGCAAACCGGGTTGAGAGCGCTGGGTTTGGTCCCATCTCTCGCTTTGCCCAACGCAACCCGATTCTCAACATTGGCGGAGATGGTGCTGGGGCTGGCTTTGACTGGCAAATTACACCAGCTATTTCCTTGCAGGGGGTTTATACCTCTAACCGGGCAGCCGATCCTGTTAATGGTGGACTGTTCGGTGGGCAAAATGGGGCAACGACCGTTGGCGCTCAGTTAGCGATCAATGCGTTCAACACAGTTGATATTGCCCTCAATTATGTCAACGCCTACTCTCCCTCAGGATTTTTGGGAACCAGTGTCGGTGACGATCAACTGGCGCTGCCCAACCCCTTTAGCCTGCGCGCTCCGATCAAAAGCAATGCCTTTGGTGGAACGGTTGCCTGGAGGGTTGCTTCCTGGCTGACAGTAGGGGGATGGGTTGGTTACACCACGTCTGACTTAAAAGGGTTTGGAGGCAGTGTAGAAACCCTCAACTGGATGGGCTTCCTCAACTTCCCTGACCTGGGCGGTGCTGGTAACCTGGGTGCCATCTATGTCGGGCAACCTCCACGCATTATAGGTAGTGACCTGCCTGGGGGTAGGAATGTCCCCAGTTTTGTGACGGAGGGTGACCTTGCTGCCGGACCTGGCGATCAGCCCGGTAGAACCACTCATGTCGAAGCGTTCTATCGATTCCGATTAACGGATAACATTAGCCTCACCCCTGGGTTTATTGTCATCTTTAACCCCAGACATAATGATAATAACGACACCATTAAGATTGGTGTTCTCCGTACAACCTTCACTTTCTAAGAGTTGGCTTTCCGTATCTTTTCGTGGAGGGTGGAGGATGTCTCAGTATTTTCACTATCACACTCCGATTGCCCAGAGGTTGCCGATCAGAGGGCGATCGCCCCTGAGTTAATAAAGCTTTGATGAACCAAACTGAAGCCAGGAACCTTTTCAGGAACAACGGTTCTTAAAAGACACGGGTAGAGTTAATAACCCGTAACCTGGTTTGGAAACCAAGCTTCAAATTATAGCAACGGGTGCTTTCTGCTACCAAGTTACTAACTTTTGGTTTCAAATTGGGAATCATTTTATTTATCTACGACTGACCCTGTTGAGTTTCCTGCTGAAGTTGGTTGCTGTCTGAGGGGACGACTTGTGAGTGTTTGAACGAGCAATCACAAAATGTCCTGGCAGTGATGGCGGTAGCTATTTTGTTTATTCACCCAACGTTGGAGGATTCTGCTGTGAAGAATTGCGCCACTCGATCTGTGGTTTGTTTGGGAGTACTGGCAGGGAGTCTGGCGATCGCCACCGCTGCCCAGGCTCAAATCCCGGTCACAGGCGGTCGAGTCACTGGTGATGCCGCCTTCTTTGTGCCTGGAGTGACTTCACCTACGGGTTCTCCAGTCCTATTTGATACGGCGATTAAAACCCTGCGGATTGTGACTCCTAACGGGACTTCAACCACGTCCCGCTTCATTCCAAACGCAGCCAGTTTTACCGACACCAATGGTAATAACCTCCCAGATCGGGGAGATACTGGACGTTTGGTCGGTACACTATCAGGCGTTGCCTTCTCCAGCGGCGGCAACCCGGTTTTCTTCCAGGGAGTCCCCACCAACTTCAGCTTTACCCTCAATTCCTTTGACCCGGTTCTATTCCAGGGTGGAACACTAATCAGCCCTAAGGAGCAAGGAGCGGCACCTTTAGTTTTCCTGCCGGTGGCTCCAATTACGCTGTCCTCTCAATCAAGTACAAACTTTACCGCTGATCGAGGTTTGCTATCCGTTGGACCCTTCTCCGCCGATCTGACGGGTGACAGAATTGGACTGCCCTCCGATCTGCAATTCCGTGCTTCTGGTGATGTAACTCAGATCCCAGTAGACTTAGGGCGACGGATCAAATTTGAGTTTGAAGGTCGCAATGTGTTGGCTGACTCTGTCAGCTTTGATAATGACACGCTGGAATTTGCAGGTTCCACAACCAGCTTTAAGGTACAAAGCGTGGGGACTCCGGGAACCCGCGAATTCAAAATTGACGGCACGGTTGCCAATCTTGATCTTGAGTTAACCGCACCCTTTGACATTAAACGTGACTCACTCAACCTCAACACTGCAACAGGTCGCCTCAACTACGACATCAAGGGTGAAGGTCCCGGTTTTGTGGCTTTTGGCAACAGTTCAGTCAGCTTTACGGGTACTTCCAGAAAAGACACCAGCTTTAAATTTGAACAGGGCGATCGTAAGTTTGAGGGCAAAAGCAGTGGGGACGTTGCTTTTAACCTGACAACGGGTGTAAACGACAGGACAAACTTTGCTCCCTTTGTTGGAGTAAACAATAGTGGCACAGAATTCAATGTTGTTCAAACCCAAACGTTACTCAACAACGCAGCGGTTAACACCGTAACGGTTAATAATGTAGCGGTTACATCCACCAGTACTACCACGGTAAATGTCAACCGGATTGCATTTACTAACCTGGTGTTCAACCCCTCGGTTACCTACATTCGGCTGTTTAACCCTTCACGCTTAGTCGTTGACCGAGATGATGATGACGATGATGATCGGGGTCGTCGCAGAGTTGGTCGTGGCGATGATGACGATGATAATCGGGGTCGCGGCAGAATTGGTCGTGGCGACGATGATGACGATGATCGGGACGATGATGATGATGATCGGGGTCGCGGCAGAATTGGTCGCGGCGATGATGATGATGATGATCGGGACGATGATGATCGCGATGATGACACTGTCTATGGCAACCTGACCTACACCATTTATCGGGGTAGCACACCAGTTGTGGTGGTGGTTGAGCGTGATAGAGATGGGCGCATTATCTTTGTCGAGCGTGAGCAAGGGCGTGGTCGGGCGCTAGGTCGCCGCAGAAGGGTGGTTGCCGCCTATCAAGAGGTCGGGTTACCTAGTCGGGTGTTCCCTGGTCTGGTTGGATTAAGACAAATTCCAGCGGATTCAGTAGACACTGGTACTGCTGACGACGATGGTGTTGATGATGGCACGACTCCAGGAACTACCACTACGCCAGGAACCACTACTACACCAGGAACCACTACCACACCCGACCCCACCACCACTCCGGATGGGACTACGACCGATCCTGGCACAACTCCAAATCCATAGTTTTTAACTCAATAAATCTCAGTAGGGAATCCTAAGTGGTGAAGTGCTCCAACTGGAGCACTTCACCACTTAAGTTTGTGGATTTATCGCCATCGGGTATGGAATTACCTTCATGCCCAACTTGCCTTTACAATGGCGGTATTCAAATCGTTTTCACCCCTCACCTCTCTCCTGCGCGTGAACTCTCAATCTTTTCCCCCATTCAATCTCAGCCAAGCTCTTGCAACGGCTAAGGCACACCATCAGGCGGGACAGTTACCCCAAGCAGAACAAATCACGCGCCAGATCTTGCAGCAACAGCCCCAGCAGGTAGAAGCACTGAATTTACTGGGGGTAATTGCCTGCCAAAACGGCAGATTGGAGGAAGGAATGACTCTCTATCGGCAGGCACTGGCATTAAACCCAGGTTTTACGGGAGCACGGGAAAATCTCTGCCTTGCCCTCTGGAAACTGGGAAAACAGAGAATCGAAGAGGCGATCGCCACCTATAGCCAAATCGTTACCTTTGAACCCAAAAACTTGAAGGCATACGAAGGATTAGGAGCCATCCTGCAAGATCAAAACAAGCTGGATGAAGCGCTTGCCTATTACCAGCAGGCGCTTTCTGTGCAGTCTGATGATCCGAGTGCTTTGAACAATATTGGTGTTATCCTGCAACGCCAGGGAAAGTCAAAAATGGCTATCTCTTATCATCAGCGGGCATTGACTGCTCAACCTAAATACGTTGAGGCACACATCAGTTTGGGGACTGCCCTGCAAGACCAGGGTAGTTTCCAGGAAGCCGCCGAGTGTTTTGACCGGGCGCTAAAGCTGGCTCCCAACTTTCCCAATGCTCACTATAACCGGGGTCTTCTACTGCTAACCCAGGGTGAATATCGTCAGGGCTTTGCTGAATATGAGTGGCGGTTTCAGACTGGGGAGTTTCCTCCCTGCCCTTTTAAGCAGCCCGTTTGGGATGGCTCCGATTTGAAAGGGCGCACGCTGTTGCTCCATGCTGAACAGGGGTTGGGAGATACCCTTCAGTTCATTCGCTACGCGGCGATCGCTGCCCAAAAAGGGGGTACCGTTTTGCTCACCTGTCACAAACCCCTGATGCGACTTCTTTCAACTGTCTCCGGCATTAACCAGATGCTCCCATTGGGCTACCCCCTGCCCGAATTTCACACCTACGCGCCCTTACTCAGCCTGCCCCATATTCTGGGCACTAGGCTGGAAACAGTGCCATCTCAGGTTCCTTATCTGCATCCCCCAGCAGAAACCACACTGGAACTCAACCCACCACCAGACACCCAATTTAAAGTTGGAATTGTCTGGTCAGGTGGCAACCTCTACAAGCGCAACCAGGTGCGCTCCTGTCCCCTAATTCATTTTCAACCGCTTCTAGAAATCCCAGGCATCGCCTACTACAGTCTGCAAAAGGGCATTCCCCAAATGGATTTGCTGGAACTGGGCTGGCAGGAACCCCAAATCCGGGATTTAAGTAGTCAGCTAACCGATATGGCTGAAACCGCCGCCGCGATCGCTCAACTGGATCTGGTTATCACGGTAGACACCTCTGTTGCTCATCTGGCGGGTTCCCTTGGCAAACCCGTATGGACTCTCCTTTCCTACATTCCCGACTGGCGCTGGATGTTGCACCGGGAAGATACCCCCTGGTATCCCACGATGCGACTCTTTCGCCAGAGCCAACCGGGAGACTGGCAGGGAGTAATCGAACAGGTCGCTCAGGAAGTGAAACAGATGGCTGGGCAATAAGTTTGTCCTGCTGATACATACTGCTATTCAGCAATATTCAGACTTTCAACTCCGCCTCTATCCCTTGTCAGCCTCAGTTCCTCAAACAACAGCGGATGATCTCAGGATTTGAAACGATGATTCTGCGAAACCGATGCTGCAAGAAAATAATGTATAGCCATTGACCCGCATGAGAGTAACAATGCCTTCTTTGAACTCAACTACGCGGTAATAATCACCGCTTTTGGCGATCAGAATATCTCCAAGCCGGATTTTCATTGTGAAAGCTTCTCAAGCAGATGAATCAATACTGAGATTTACAAAGCTAGTCTTAGTATCACTTGATACTGATTAACTTAGTGCTCATTTTTGTAAAGAGTTGTTCTAGAACTATGAACAGAGTTTAATGATTTTGCCTGATTTGACGAAGCCAAAAGTCATATCAATTTAAGTTGAGATCGCAACCCATTGAACCCCTCCCAACCTTTCCTTGCCAATGGGAGGTGCCGCAAGTGGTAGGGTCATCTGTAGCGATAACCGTTTAACTCGGTATCAAATGTGGGAAATTTGGTTCCTGCCCGGATTCAAGCTCCTGGCTGCTGCTCCTGGTTTAGTCGGCGTTGCCATTCCGCATCAATCTGATCGGACTGCTCTAGTTCCTGTTCAGTCAAATCGCGCTCAGTGGTGTAGATCAAATCCTCGGACTGAATGACGGTTTCTGCGGCAAATTGCTGGGCATAGGAAAGTTTGGCTTGTAATCGTTCGTCTGCCTGGTTGAGTACCAATGCCCGATCCTGGCGTTTCTCATTGCGGGCATTAACTTTCCGGTTACGCCACTGCACCCAAAAATAGCGAATCAGTGGGATGGCGAGAAATGCAGTACCATAGCCCAGCAGCAGCCAATAAATGGACTGAACAAAGGCAACCAATCCTCCCATTTGAGCAGCGATCGTCCCATCCGCTAAAAGGTTTCCCAGAACTAACGCTCCCACAAAGTTAACCGCCCCTAAACCGATCGCCATCATATTTTGTCCACTGCTGGCTTGGCTAAACCGCCAGGGAAGCTCTTTCAAATAGGCAGAAACAGGCTGATAACTCTGACCTGTAGCCGTTGTCTGAAGTTCTGGAAAGTGGTAAACGATTTCTCCTTCAGGGCTAACCTCTGGTTTACCGTTAAACCGGCTTAACACTGGCAGGATGTAATTTTCGTACTCGTGATCGTATCCTTTGCCCACATCATCCAGGTAGGGAGCAATCTGTTCCGCAGCCACGGCTCCCCGATTATTGCGAATAACGGTACCAATCGCCTTCCAGCGGCGCTCTTCCAGATCTGCATTTGGGTTGCCATCGCCGAACAAGAAGGAAAAGACGGACTCCAGAAAGTTCATTGACGAGGGTTCACTCGCGACCCGCGATCGCTGCTGCCGCTGCTGATACCGGCGGCTGTGATAGTCGGGGTAGAAAATGTAGAAAAAGTTAGGGCTGAACCAGAAACGGGGCATGACCATGCCACCCCCAGAACTGCGGCGGTCATTGCTCTGATTAGAGGAATTCATTGCCAGAACAATCATAATGATTGCCGCCACAATCAGCAGGATGGAAACCAGCAGGATTACCCCAAAAGAAATTCGGATGATGTAGAACAGTACTTTCCAAACCTTATCCCACCACTCTTTGAGCCGCAGCCGCAAGTATTTATTGCGTAGAACCGCTCGAAAGTTGTGGGGAAACAAATAGACAATCTCCCCTGAACCTGCAACCTGCAAGTTACCTCCCGCATCTGAGGCAAGCGCCAATAAGCCTTGCTGCGCCAGATTGATATCCAGCCCAGCCTGAGCAGCGACATCGCCTACGGTGACTCGATAGTCTAGCCGCTCAACTGCCCGCATAATGTCAGGGTTCAGGGTCATGCCTAGTCCCTCAAAAAGTTTTGTGCCTTCAACTCCAGTATAGAAGTTCCATTTGGGGGGATAGGGCGAGGGGAGTGAAGGGTTGTCAGAGGGTGGTCATTGGTCATTGGTCGGTGGTCAGTAGTTATTGGTCAGTGGTATTTACAGATGACAAAGGATGAATGACAAAGGATGAATGACAAAAAGTACCGATTACCGATTACCAACTGGGTAGTTCATACTAGAAGAGGAATTATGCTCCAGATAGAAGTTTCTAGAGAAGTTTGAGGGAATCGCTGTGCCGAGTATTCAAGAACTGGCAACCCAGGCAAAAGAAATTGCTGACCGTTTGAATATCCACAAATACGACATTTTTGGCTCAGCCGTAGATGAAACCAGTGTCAAGGTAGATCAGGGCGAACCGGATCAGGTGAAAGCATCCCAACGGTCTAGTGTGACAGTGCGCGTGTGGAACGAAGAAAACTCGGTGGGGGTAACTTCTACAACGGATGTAGACCCCAACGGGTTGGAACTGGCGCTAAAAACCGCATACGAAGCCAGCTTCTTTGGGGTCAAGGAAAATGTACCCGATTTTAGCCCAGAGGCAACCGCTCCTCTTGCTCAACAAATTAGCGAGAAAACTCCGCAAGTGGCTGTTTCAGATCTACTGGAGAGGCTAATTGGAGCAGAGAAGGAAGTCAAACAAGCGCACCCTGCGATCGCCAGTGTCCCCTACAACGGTTTGGCACAACGTGACATTGACCACTTTTACCTTAACAGTGAGGGTGCGGTGCGAACCGAAGGCTATTCAACTGCCTCCATCTATCTCTACAGCAAGACTGAAGAGGACGGCAAGAAGCCTCGCAGCGCTGGCGCTTTTCGGATGAGTCGAGGGTTGGCAACCCTGGATGTTGACGGGTGTTTGCGGGAAGCGATCGACAAAACCATCAGTCACCTGAACTACGACAAGATTCAAACGGGCAAGTATCGGGTGGTCTTTTCACCCGAAGCCTTTATCAGTTTGTTGGGAGCATTTTCTAATCTGTTCAATGCCCAGAGCATTCTAGATAAGCAAAGCCTTTCTACCTCTGAATCGTTGGGAACTCAGATTGCGTCTCCTTTATTGTCAGTCTGTGACGATGCGCTGCATCCTGACAACGTTGCGATTACAACCTTTGATGGTGAAGGCACCCCCACTCGCCGGAGCGTGTTAATTTCCGACGGGGTATTAACCAACTTCCTTCATAGTGCTGGAACGGCGAAGCGGTTCAACACTCAACCTACCGGACATGCCAACATCGGTGCAAAGGTCAGTGTCAGTCCCCACTTTTACCATGTCTTTTCCGGCAAATCCGCTGACCAACAGTACAGCCTCGATACCGCTGAAAATGTAATCTTAATTGACGATCTACAAGCACTTCATGCTGGAGTCAAAGCCCTCCAGGGTTCATTTTCCTTGCCCTTCGATGGATGGCTAGTTAACCAGGGCGATCGCACCAGCATTGAGTCTGCCACTGTTGCTGGCGACTTTTTAGAGGTGCTAAAGTCCATTATTTATGTGGAACCGGAAGCACATTTAACGCCCGCTGGGCTGTGTCCCTATATCTGGGTCGAAGGGCTGTCAATTACAGGGGAATAGTCAAACAGCACTTAAATAAAGGGTTTTAGATTCTCGGAATTTTAGAGATTCCGGGAATCTTGGTAAAGGGTGAATGCTTAAATCAGCAATATAGCGTTTCCTTTCTTGGTGAGGTACATCTCATCTGTTTGACTCAAGGGCTTTACGGCTATCCATGTACCTCACTGGATTCAAAAACGCTATATTCATCCTTTCCTGTTTATACAACGTATTTCTACAGCAGTTTTGAGATAGATGAGGTACATCCAGGCTTGCCATGAAAAGGCTTCAGGTATTATTTTATACCTCACTCAACTGAAATCCGCTGTATCTACAATGCTAGTTCAACTTACATCCATTTTCATTTGTGTATGCCATACCGATCCATTGCTTCGTGTGAATCTAAAGGACTCGCCTGTGTGGCACTCATCTAAAAACCGCTGTAAATCTAATTTAATCAACTTGCTCAAAGATTAGCGGTTAGGACGGGTAAGCCCTTTGATGGGAGCTTACATTCTATTCACAAATACTTACAATTTTTGTGAGTACACTGCATACCTCAACTACTACGGCAACTATCTGAAGGGGAATTTGTTTTTTCTTCAGGCTAATTCATAAGTTATTAAAGACTCAGTAAAGATGCTGATCCAAACGATGGCGGAATTTCTTGTTCTGCGATAAAAACTTTATTAGTTAAGTAAGTAGAAATACAGACTTTACCCTACCGCTCTAAATACACCCCTGTTTTTTGATTGAAGCTAAGTTGTATGGCTGCTCCTCTTAGTTTCTCACGAGTTTCCCAATCTATTGACTGACTGGGGGATTCCTAACTGGGTGTTCCTATTAGATCACAGATTTATTGAACAGCTATCGACATCGAGAGATACAACAGTGAACTCCGATTTCTGGAAAGACAAACGAGTATTGCTAACAGGGCACACAGGTTTTAAAGGAGGCTGGCTATCGCTATGGCTCCAGTCCCTTGGGTGTGAATTACTGGGCTACGCGCTCCAACCACCAACGAAACCAAGTTTGTTTGAGGTTGCGCATGTAGCAAATGGTATGACTTCTGTTATTGGGGATGTTTGCGATCGCCCCCTCTTGCACCAAACTATTGCTGACTTTCACCCTGAAATTGTGTTGCATCTGGCGGCTTAGTCAGTTGTGCAAATTTTATATAACCCTGTTTCTAACAACGACACCAATGCCATGGGATTGAGGTGATCCATCAGGTGGGCAGGGTACGTGTGGTGGTCAACCTCATCTCTGACAAATGCTACGAGAACCGGAAACTGTTACACCAGGCAAAATTTCAATATTTGAGTTAATACTGTTTCAACATATACGCATACTTTTTCTGCTAGCTATTGTGAGAGAACACATTCCAATGATGATTGACGCGAGATCACTCCCTGCCGACGAAGTTTTAGAAACCCAGATCTGCATCATTGGGGCAGGTCCTGCGGGTTTAGCGATCGCCCGTGAGTTTGCTAACCAGAACATTCAGGTTTGCCTGGTGGAGAGTGGTGGTGCTGAGTACGACGAAGAGATTCAATCCCTTTGTGATGGCACGGTTATAGGCGATCCCTACCCAGAGTTACCTTCAACTCGTCGCCGTCAACTAGGGGGGACCTCCCATTGCTGGGAAGGACAGAGCGGTTACAAGCAGTACGGATGGCGTTGTTTACCTCTAGACGAGATCGATTTTGAGCAGCGAGACTGGGTGCCCTACAGCGGATGGACCATTACCAGAACCGAACTCGACCCCTTCTATGAACGGGCACAGGAGGTTTGCCAGATTGGTCCCTACGCTTACAAGGTCGAGGACTGGCAGGATCAACGGGCTAAACCGCTGGAATTTAAAGGCGATCGCTTGACGACCAGCATCAGCCAGTATGGGCTGCGTTACCCGTTTACAGAACAGTACCCCAGAGAAATCAATCAGTCTAGCAATATCACCACGCTTTTATACGCCAATGTGGTCGAGATTGAAACCGACGAAACTACGCAGAGGGTGACTCGCCTACGAGTCATCGGTTGGCAAGATCGGCAATTCTGGCTTAAGGCAAAGATCTTTATCCTGGCGACCGGAGGACTAGAAAATGCCCGTTTGTTACTAGCATCCAAACAACAACAACACGCAGGACTGGGGAATCAGCATGATGTCGTCGGTCGTTATTTCATGGATCGACCTATTTTGAGCTGTTCCCTTGTTCCTTACAATCATCAAATCTTCGAGCAAACTGATTTATACGATATCTACCTCGCAAAAGGGGTACCTGTGATGGCGCGGGTAAAGGTCGCTGAATCCGTTATGCGGCAGGAGCATCTGCTTAATAATGGAGCGCAACTCTTTCCCCGTCCGCTGGAGCATCAACGGGCAGCCACCCTTTCGCTGCGATCGCTGGTTTCAGAATTGCGGCAGGGCAAACTTTCCCACGAGAGCCTCAAGCATCTAAAGATGGCTCTGCGCGGAGGTGATTACCTCCTGGCAGCCTCTTTCTGGTCGGCTGTGAGACAGATCCCGCCTCTGCGTCGGGGAGACTGGTCCTATTTACGCTTTGAAAAACAACGGTTCTCTCAATTTGAAATTTTCTATCAGATTGAGCAGGTACCCGATCCCAACAATCGAGTCATTCTGAGCCAGGAACGCGATCGCCTCGGTCAACCCAAGCTAGAAATCCACTGGCGTTTGAATGAAATCGATATTCAAAATGCCATCCGGGTGCAAGAAATCTGGGCAGAAGAGTTTGCCAAAGCTGGGATTGGCGATTTGCAATTTACCAGGGATTGGTCCAAGCAAAAATTTGAGAAACCGGCAATGCACCATCACCTGGGTACCACCCGGATGCACCATGATCCCCAGCACGGAGTTGTGGATGCTAATTGCAAGGTGCATGGCATCTCTAACCTTTTTGTAGCCGGGAGTTCCGTCTTCCCAACTTCTGGTTATGCCAATCCCACACTGACGATTGTTGCGTTGTCCCTACGCCTGGCAGACCACATTAAGACATTGATCAGTTAGTGGAAATAGCTAGGTGATTTCTTGGAAGAACCTTACCTTAAGCTTAGGGTGGGCAAAGGGTCTTGCTGCCATCACAAGGATCAGTCGCAGATCGAAAAAGCTTGGTGTGCCCATCCTACTCTGGTATCTTGTCTTTCAAAAACCACCTTAATCTAGCGTTGATTAGTAGGTTGAAAACTTTTAAGGCAAAAGCAAATGCTAACCATTGGTGTTGTCGGAGCTAGCGGCTTTGTTGGTAGTCGAGCAGTTGAAATGCTGCACGACCAGGGAATGATTGTTCGTCCCATCGGGCGCAGTACCGATAGCCTGGCACGCTTTGCTCCCATGAATTTAGACGGCTATGTTGCCAATGCCTTTGACCAGACGGCGCTGGAAAGAGCATTTCGGGGATGCGATATCGTGATTCACTCGGTTTTGGGCAGTCCTGGATTGATTCGAGGGAGTGTTACACCCGCTTATCAGGCTGCTCAGATAGCAGGTGTCCGTCGCTTCATTTATCTCAGTTCAATGATTGTTCATACGTCAGCCCCTGCTCCTGGTACCACGGAGTCCAGTCCACCTGTGGAGAATCAACCTGGTTTTCCCACCCACATTGCCAAGATTGATGCCGAGCGCAAGCTGCTGCGCTTACGCCAAAAGGGATCAGTGGAAGTGGTCATCTTCAGACCCGGGATTGTGTTTGGACCGCGATCTCGCTGGGTTTCGGATCTATCCAGGCAGCTTTCTCAGGGAACGGCTTGCCTGATTAATGGAGGTAGGGGTATTTGCAACACGGTCTATGTAGATAATCTGATCCATGCTATCCAGTTAGCCATGACCGCAGAAGGTGCCGATGGGGAAGCATTTTTTGTCGGCGATCGCGAACGAGTGACTTGGTTTGATTTTTATCGTCCCTTTGCTGAAGCGTTGGGTATCGATCCCGCTCAGATTCCTGAAGTGGCGGTTCCTGAATTCACCCATAGCTGGAAACAACAGACCCTAGATTCAGTACGAAACTCAGAAATGATTCAAAAAGCGATAGCCCTCATACCGGATGATTTGAAGGGGAAAATTAAGGCTATGGTTCCAAAGCGGAACTTACCTTCTTCTGAACCGCAGCAGCAGGAGATTTCATCGACTCCTCAACCCACTGTGTCTGAAATGATGGCAATTCTGCAACAGTCCCAGTACCAGCTACCGTTTGATAAAGCAAAGAGGTTACTGGGTTATGAACCAATCATCTCCTTCAGTGAAGGTTGTTGCCGTTCAATCGAGTGGCTAACAGCCAGTAACGAAATACATTACCCTGATTCAACAGCACTAAAACCCAAAAATTAGGTAAAAACATTGGCATAGCTTTTTAATCATGAAGACAGTATCAAGATGGCGGTAAATACGGACTGTGGGATCGACAGCTCTAAACAGATATGATATTTTTAACTTAATAAATTTTAATTGCCCTGTTGTAATCACCTTTTAAGTAAGTAGAACAGATTGAGTAAAGGATTAGTGTTGAAGGGAGTTTCGCTAATAAGAGTGCGCCAAGCGTACTGATGGGTTCGATGATTCCCAAAGGGTTAATGCGGTATGGTCAGCGCATTACATTTCACACATAATCGTGTCTACTTAGTGATTACTGACTAATTTAAATTCATTCACACTTAAAGAATTTCTAGGTTAGTAACTACTGATTATGAAATTCAATTAATCATAGAGGCAGAGGCAAAGTATGGAACCGTTTAATCACTTATTCTTAACTAAGTTCAACGTCAGAAGTTTTCACGACCTCAGACCGGGATGTGAACCTTCCTGGCTTGAAAACCGATTTAAACTTTTTGACCAGTACTGTTTTCCATCGGTTTGTAAGCAGTCCAACCAGAACTTTAAGTGGTTGGTTTTTTTTGATGTGGATACTCCTGAGGCATTCAAGCAGAAAATTTCCCAGTATTCCGAACAATGGAAAAACTTTGTTCCCGTTTACTTGGATTGTCCTTTGCCCTACGGTCAGTTTCCTGATGAGGTAAGGGAAGTTGTCCAGAATTACATTCCAACAGATTGTGAGTACCTGATTACAACCTGGCTTGATAACGATGATGCCATCCATAAAGATTATGTCCAGATGATTCAGGACAACTTCAATCACCAGGACAGTGAAACAATAAACTTTATCTTTGGCTATCAGCTATCGGAAGGCAAACTTTATTTCGATTTCGAAATGGCTAACCATTTCATCAGCTTGATTGAAAAATATGACCCTAGCTCGTTTAAAACTTGCCTTTGTCGTCCCCACAAAGAAATTTACGAAGTCTGTCAGTCTGCTAAAAAAATTCTCTGTAAGCCAGTTTGGGTTGAAGTCGTACACGGTTCTAACTATATGAACGTCTACCGACGAGGTTTCCGGGTACCCACAGGAACCATATTGGATGATTTTGGCATTAAATCTGATACCCGAGACCAAAAAGAGCAAGTGATTCCATTTCTGATTGAGCAAGCCAAGATTTCCCTTTTCTTTCCTTACTACTTCTTGCGAAAAGTCTTTCTTAGAATTAAGCATAATCAGCTCGATGAGTTTCACATCAGTCGTTTTGAAGTTAGAAATTATTAACTTAGCTGGAGTTCAGATAAGTAAATGGTCGTAAATAAGCATACTTTCTCGTAGCATGAGTTATATGGTTGCTAACTCACGTTGTCAAAATGCGGCTACGCCTAACACATTCTACGTTTGATTAGGGCTTCCTACTTAGTATGTTCATAGTATGGATACTGAGGATAGCAACTCTTTTACAAGCTTTGGCAGTGAGTTGCCTAACAGAAACTGTTAGTTTGCTTATCCACTAGTTATTGGAGTTTAAAGATGACACTCAAAAAGTTTTCTATGGTCGATGGGCAATCTATTAAGGAGTATTATAATTCCTACGGATATGTCATAGTCGAAGATCTGTTAACTCATTTTAAAATCCAGAAGCTTCTTAACTACTATGAAATGGTTAAGCACTCCAAGCTTTTTGTTTTTTTCAGCCAAGATACTCACCTTCCTATACAGCCGAAACTAACGCCTGAGGGCTTTATTGAAAATTCCATATTAAATCCTGCGAATCTTAAGCTGTGGCAGAATTTTTCCCGATCTGTTGAAGAATGTTTGGTGGATGAAAGTATAGCAGCTATTCTTAGCCTGCTTTCAGGGTCGCCGAGCCACATCATGTTACAAAATATGTTTTTCGATAAGTCTACGGGAACTGTCGAGCACCAGGATCACTACTATTTAGACTCAGATCCAGCAGGCAACATGCTGGCTGTGTGGTATGCATTGGAAGATATCCATGAAGATGCTGGCTGTTTTTTTGTGCTTCCTGGTAGCCACAAAGGTAAGGTTATTGAACGTGAAAATGGAGCAAATTTTTCAGATCACGAAACCTTTGTAAAAAACATCAATACCTTAATTAAGGATGGCAAATATGAATATCGGAGCTTTCCTCTGAATAAAGGCGATGTGCTCTTCTGGCATCCCTATACTATTCATGGTGCATACAATAATAAAGACCCGCGTTTTAGCCGTAAGTCGCTGACAGCCCATTACTATCCGAGCGATCTAAAGCCACTATATACAGACAAAGTTCCAACAGCTAGAAAGACCGTGAATCCAAATGTCAAGATTCTAGGAAGCGAGTTAGAAGCCTATGTGTCTAATGCACGGTACTACTTGCAGGCTATGGCAAATTTGGTGAGAGGCAGAGATCCTGATTATGATATGCGAAGAGACAGTTATGTATGAGCGTCAGAATCTGCTTAGCTGATCAATCTTTGTATAGGCGGTTTTAGCTCCTACCTTAATCTGTTAGTAAAAAGATTTCAGTCAAAACTTGCCCCTACAACCAAATGGGCTTTTCAGGCTTTTGTTAGTTAACCAGGGATCATTGATTAGTAGGAATAGAAATACTCATGAAAATTCTAGTCACTGGTGGAGCCGGTTTCATTGGGAAGTGGCTAATTGAGAAGCTACCTTCCGAGGCTGAGATCGTTGTAATTGACTCCCTTGATGAACAAGTTCATCGTAGTTCATTAGATTTTGCTCCTGAAATGAAAGCACGAGCAAAGTGCATTCAGACAGATGTTCAGGAAATTGAGGCTTATAAAGAGGTAATTGAAGGGACTGATGTCGTAATCCATCTTGCAGCCCAAACTGGTACGGGCCAATCGATGTATGAGATCAGTCGGTATGTTCAGCACAATGCGAATGGAACAGCAAAGCTCTTGCAACTTATCTCCACACTGCATCATAAACCTCGTCGTATCGTTCTGTCATCTAGTCGAGCAGTCTATGGTGATGGTGCTTATACGGATGGCAAAGAAGTTTACTATCCTAAAGGACGTCGTTTAGAAGACTTGCAGAAAGGAGTTTGGGACATTTATGACGATCTAGGTAAGAAGCTTCTTGCTCTGCCGATGCAGGAGAATTACCTGACCAAACCGACATCTGTGTATGGATTGACAAAACTTTGGCAGGAGCAGTTACTGCAAAACTATTGTGAAAGCCAAAATATTGATTTGGTTACCCTAAGATTTCAGAATGTTTATGGCCCGAAGCAAGAGCTGGGAAATCCTTACACAGGTATCATCGGTATTTTTACTAACGCGATCGTTCAAGGAAACCCACTTGAAATCTTTGAAGACGGTCTAGTGACGCGAGATTTTGTGTTTGTTGGAGATGTGGTTGAAGCTGTGATTAAATGTGCAACTGCTGTACAACCACTGACTTCGGTGATCAATGTCGGGAGTGGACAAGGTGTAACTCTGCTAGAAGTTGTGGAAACCATTGCCCAACTTGTGAGTAAGAAAGCAGACTTCAGAATTTCGGGTCGCTTCCGAGTGGGTGATATTCGCCATGCTGTTGCTGATATGGCACAATACGAATCCTTATTCGGAACCTGGCAGCCAACCTCTCTCAAAGCAGGACTCGCACAATACCTGGAGTGGTACCTAGACCAGGAACCTTTGCACCAAAACACTTTGCAGGCATCTTTGCAAGAAATGGAGCAGAAAGGTTTATTACTAACTCAACATCGCTAAGTATAAAGGTGTGGAAGGAATGAAAATTTTACATCTGAGTACTTCCGATATCGATAATGGAGGAGCACGGGCGGCATATCGCCTCAATCAGGGATTACAGGCTCTCGGATGTACCTCTCAGATGCTGGTACGTGCTAAATTTAGCGCAGATAAAGAAGTTCTCAGTGAGAAGTCTATACTAACTAAGCTAGGACCTTCACTATCTAGTCTACCTTTGCGGCTTTACCCTAGTTGTAGCGCCGCTATGTTCTCACCGCAGTGGTTTCCAGATGTATTTGCCTCAAGAGCTAAGCAGCTTAGCCCGGATATCATTAACTTACATTGGGTTTGTAACGGCTACCTCCAAATTGAAACGATCGCTAAGTTCAGTCAACCCCTAGTTTGGACTCTTCACGATATGTGGCCCTTCACGGGAGGATGTGACTATATCCAAACGTGTGAAAATTACAAAGAGTCCTGCGGTGACTGTCCACAATTGCATAGTAGCCGCTCATGGGATCTCTCACGTTGGGTCTGGAAGCGCAAAGCTCAGTCCTGGAAAAATGCTAATTTGACCCTTGTCGCGACTACCTCGTGGATGGCTGATTGCGCTCGTGCTAGTTCTCTGTTTAAGGGTCGGCGCGTAGAAGTAATTCCCTTGGGTCTGGATACTAAAAAATATAAGCCAATCAATCAGCAAGTTGCTCGCGAGGCGCTGAATCTGCCACAAGATAAGCAACTGGTACTCTTTGGTGCAATTGGGGGTACAAAAGATCGACGGAAAGGCTTCCATCTGTTACTTCCTGCACTCCAAAGACTGAGCCAAGCTGGATGGAAAGATCAGATTGAACTGGTTATTTTTGGGCCCTCACAACCTGAACAGCTAACTGATTTAGAATTTAAAGCTCATTATGTTGGACGCTTAAACGATGATACTACGCTGGCATTAGTCTATTCATCAGCAGATGTGATGATCGTGCCATCCACTCAGGAAGCATTCGGTCAAACTGCTTCTGAGGCTCTTTCTTGCGGCACACCTGTAGTTGCCTTTAATGCAACTGGCTTAAAAGACGTTGTGGATCACCAGCAAACTGGCTATCTAGCTACCCCTTTTGAAATTGAAGATTTGGCTAAGGGGATTGCTTGGGTCTTAGAAGACAGGGAGCGTCATCAAAAACTCCAGTTCTATGCGCGGGAAAAGAGTTTGCGAGAATTTGCCGCTGAAATTCAAGCAAATCGTTATTTGTCACTATACGAAAATATTTTAGGAAGTAAGTAAACCTAGATCAAGATAAGTTTTTCTAGGAGTTTTGGCAAATAAGACTTTCATGATACATGAAGATATTTTTTTAAGTCTTGAAAATAGTTTGCTTACAAGGAATAGCCCTTTGAAAGGTGCAGTAGGAGATAGAAGTAAATGAAATATCTGTCAAGATTCTTGTATGTGATTTCCGCAAAAAAAATTGAGCTTTTAATTCTTTTATTTGCATTCCTTGCAGTATCTATATTTGATGCTTTGGGTATTGGTCTAGTTGGACCTTTTATTGGACTGGCAACGAATCCGGAATTAATCTATAAAAATATCTGGTTGTCCAATCTTTATGGCTATTCCAAGATAAATAGTGTCAACCAGTTCATTGCTTTATTGGGATTAATAATCATCGCAATATTTTATTTCAAATCATTTTTCTATTATTTAATTCAAAGATATGTCTATAAATTTTGCTTTACCCAGCAGGTAAAACTCCGTCGAAGGCTTTTACATACTTATTTATCCCTGCCATATACGTTTCATCTGAGAACCAATTCTGCCCACCTAATTCAAAATATTATTAAGGAAAGTGAGCAATTCACTTATTCTGTGGCGATTCCACTCTTGAATTCGGTTGCTAGTGTGTTTGTGCTGGTTGTCCTTGTTCTGCTGTTGGCAAAGACAGATTTCGTGGCAACAGTAAGCATATTAGGACTTCTCTTAGTTGCCTTTCTGCCCTTTCATTATTTCAGACATAAACTTGTACGTTGGGGCAAGGACGGGGTTGACGCGAATACAGAGATGTTACGTATTGTTAACCATGCCATTGGAGGGCTGAAGGAAACAAAAGTCATTGGCTGTGAAGATTACTTCGAAGCTCAACTCAGCACTCAAGTTAATAGATTCGCTAGAGTAGCCACTAACTTTCATGTCTTTCAAATTCTTCCTCGAATCACTATTGAGTCTCTTCTAATTACTTTCGTTGTAGGGCTTGTTTCTATATCTTTAGTTTTTGATCAGCGTTCTGACAACCTGGTTTCAGTCCTGGGTATTTTCGCGATCGCCTCAGTTCGCCTATTGCCCTCCACTAGCCAACTCATGTCAAATCTTGGAGTGCTCCGAAACTTTCAACCTACTCTCGATAAGATTTATCTGGATTTGAAGGAGGCGGAATCGCCAGAGGCTATCAGTTATATCAAGCTTTCGCAGGGCGTAGTTCCAAGTAATGTTTCGTATACTGTTTCTAATCCTTCTTCTTCTCTCCGTGAATCAATTATTCCATTCAAAGATCGAATAGTTATTGATAAAATTAATTATCGCTATCCCGAAGGTAGTTCAAATTCTCTTGCCGATATTTCCTTAACTCTTCGTAAGGGTGAATCGATTGCCCTGATTGGGCGTTCAGGAGCGGGCAAGACGACCTTAGTTGATGTTTTATTAGGATTATTAATTCCTCAATCAGGAGACATTCAGGTTGATGGACTCTCGGTCTATAGTGCTTTGCGCTCATGGCAAAACTTAATTGGATATATTCCTCAAACTATTTTTCTGATTGACGACACGATTGCGCGAAATATTGCTTATGGTACTCCCGATCATCTCATCGATTGGAAGCGGCTAGATAAAGCCATCCAATCTGCACAGCTTTTAGAGCTAATCAACCAATTACCAGAAGGAACCCAAACCATTGTTGGAGAACATGGTGTGCGCTTGTCAGGAGGACAGCGCCAAAGAATTGGTATTGCTCGAGCTATGTATCACGAACGCGAAATTTTAGTACTTGATGAAGCAACCTCAGCCTTGGACAATGAAACAGAAAATTTGATTAGTGAAGCCATTCAAGCCCTTAGTGGGATTAAAACCATGATTATTATTGCTCATCGTCTAACAACGGTTAAGCATTGTGATCGGATTTATGCGATGGATAAAGGTGAAATAGTAAAGTGCGGCAGTTACCAGGAAATTGTTTTAGGAGAGCAGAATGCTAAATCTTTGTAGCTTATAAATTTTATGATCGCTCAGCCATCGATTTTTTTGATTTTATATTTCTGAAGAAGATCGGTCGCTTCAATACTCTGTTAATTATTCGGACTGGTTCACTTGTCTTTACTGATTCTTGAGATAATCTGGAAATTTCCTCCGAAAACATATAGCCTGTAAAGTTTGAGAATCGCACTAACGGAAACCAGAAAGAATACGGCATGATGACTTTGAAACCTCTGAATTTTTGGGAAAATTTGATATGCAAAGTGCTGATAGTCTTCGCGTCGCTTGGCTTTTGCCTGTAGCGTGGTTTTACTGGCAGCCTGTTGTGAGCGAGTTTACGCGCCTATTTCCGAAAACCATTGTGTATACAGCGCGTTTTCCTGGTTTTGCTAAAGGACTTGAAGATACGGTTGAGATTGAAATAGTTGGGAAGTTCAAAGTCATTGAATTGAATCGGGATGAGACTGGGTACGGCGATAATTTTACTTCCCTGTCACCTGGAATCGTTGGAGCTTTATTACGGCTACGTCCCCAAGTCGTCTTTTCCAGTTCATTTGGGATGTGGACGATTCTGGCATTAGCGCTTAAGCCATTGCTGTGGTATCGGGTGATTATTGCCTATGAGGGCAGTTCTCCAGGAGTTGACTATCGTAACTCGGCGGTACGGTTGTTTATACGACGTTTGATGGTTTGGCTGGCGGATGCCTGCATTACCAACAGTGATGGAGGGAAGGCATATTTGATTGATTTTCTGAAAGCTAAAACTGATCGTGTGTTTGTTCAACCCTACGAAATTCCGGATGAAAGAACGTTGCCCGGTGGTAACAATCAATTTGAAGCGGAGGTGTTTTCCTCTTTAGAGTCGCCAATTTTTCTTTTTGTTGGACATGTGATCCCTCGTAAGGGTTTGCCAGTGTTACTGGAGGCATGCTCTCTTCTGAAAGCTCGTGGGTATGAGTGTTACACTTTGTTGGTTGTGGGGGATGGTTCTCAGCAGCCTGAACTGGAGGCGTTTTGTCAGGAGCACAATCTGAGCGATCGCGTTCGTTGGGTTGGGCGAGTTTCTTACGACCAAATTGGCAACTACTTCGAGAAAGCCGATGTTTTTGTCTTTCCGACTTTAGAAGATACTTGGGGTGTAGTCACCCTGGAAGCGATGCTACTCGGCAAGCCGATATTGTGTTCTAAAGGAGCAGGAACTTCAGAACTCATTGCACATGGGGAGAATGGATATGTTTTTGCTCCCCAGAATTCGCAGGAGTTAGCCGACTTGATGCAGAAGTTTTTAGATCACCCAGAGGCGATCTCTACGATGGGAGAACGATCGAAACAGATCATGGCGCAATATACCCCAGATATAGCGGCTAAGTGTCTAGCTGAAGTGACAAAGCTAGTTATGGAAAGTGAAGCAATCACCTAATCTGGTTGTATTGTTTTCGCTGCATATTCTTTTCTACTCAGTATTTTCTCTGGACTATTGTGCAGCGGTTCTCTCTTACTTACTCTGTCCAGTTCACGGGGTACATCATAAAGCAAGGGCCAAATTTGAGAAAAAGTATACTACGGCTAGCAATTACGAACGTTTAATGGATTCTTACCATACCGCTTTAGAAAACGATGAATTTGTTATGAAAAGGGGGTAAAGTTCTTGTGAATCAATTTTCTAATTCAATTGAATATATATTAATTGCACTATAGTTAATCGCATTAGAAGGTGCGATTTTTCTCACATCTATATCAGTTTTATAGTTTTTTCTTACCCTTGATGGAAGTACTGCATAATGAATTTAAATCCTCTAAAATCTAATCCAATAAACTCCCACCGATTTTCGAACGTAATTTCTGAAGTCTGGTTTCAGCTATTTTTTAGAATTTAACCACTATTCCCAGTAGATCTAATATCTTCAACAGACAAACCTAATTATATCCTAAACTTTGTCTACATTGAAAACCGTAATTTTATCCCAGAGCGTCCGAAGAGATCAGTTCCCTGTTTTTATTATGGGTTTTCTACCAATTTTATGGATCTTCTACCACAGGAAAAGCTTACTTGTCTTCACAAAGCACTAAAACCATTTCATCGAAAGTATGACTCTTTAGCAAGAATGCTAAGAGTTCCCTTTCAATCATCTGGGGCATTCAAAGTTCTTCAGGGTTTTCCTGTTCATCCAACGCGCGAGTCGCTTGGTTACGCTGTGGCTCTGCTAGATACAAATGATCAGGAGATGCACCAGCGTGCAATAAAAATATTGCAACAAATCCTGTCCCTTCAAGATCAAAACCCAAACAGTAAAACGTATGGAGTTTGGCCCAAATACTTAGAAGAAAAACTTTTCAAGATAGTGCAGCCTGATCCAAACTGGTGCAATTTCTTGAGTAAGGATCTGCTACAGGTTTCTCTCCATCATCGTTACAGCCTGCCCCCTAATTTGATCGCCCAAGTTGATGCTGCTATTTTGCATGCAGCAAAGGCCATTCAACGGCGCAATGTTCCTCATGAATATACGAACATTGCTGTAATGGGTATTTATGTAACTCTGATTGCTGCTCAGATCTACAAAATAACCAACTTATATAAGTACGCTGCCACTCGTCTTCGTGATTTTTATGACTATACCTTTGAACAAGGTAATTTTAATGAGTACAACAGCCCAACTTATACAATCGTTACGCTGCAAACTTTAGGACATCTACGACGGGATGTCATCGATTTTGAGGCAAAGAGACTGGTTGAAAATCTCTATGGACTGGTATGGAAGGAAATTTCTCACCATTTCCATCTATCCACTTTGCAATGGGCAGGTCCTCACTCTAGAAGCTACAGCACACTGCTTGAAGCAGATGTTATCGCCTTAATTGAGCGGTCTACCTCAGAACACGTAAATTTTGGAGTTGCGGATGCTCACCCTACTTTGGATGAGCATCGATTATTGTTACCCTGCCCTCCTGACTTAGAACCATTTTTTTTATCCCTAAATAAGCCGCGGACAGTCTCCCAAACGCTTTCTCAAAAGATACCCGCCCAAATTCTAACAACCTATTTAACTCCCACTTTTTCCCTGGGGACGATCAATTACAGCGACTTCTGGCATCAACGACGACCACTGATTGCCTATTGGGGGACTCCAAGCCAACCAAAATATTTGCGGGTACGCTGTTTGCATAATGGGGTTGATTTTGCTGCGGCACAGTTTTTTAGTGTTCAAAGTGAAGGGAATGTTTTGGCTGGTGTCTCTTTCGCTACAAATATTCATCCTGTAAACCCTTATATCAATTGGGGTCAAATTCACGATCTGAAAATTTCAACGAGAGATCTAAAGTTGCGCTTTGAATTCGGTGGCTTTTTGAATGTAAATGATTTTACAGCAGAGCTTCCGTCATTTATAGATTTGGGATCACCACTTTGCTTTTGTCATAGTGGCTTATATTTTCAAATCTTAATTCCATATGCACAGCTTGGCTACACTTCTAGCAAATGCAAAATTCATAAAGGGGGATCATGCCTTTATGTTGATGTAGTGTTATGGTCAGGCAAAGCAAAAACGTTTCACCTTTCCAAGTTAAACCAAGCAGCAATAGGATTTGCATTGCAGATAGCGACTAAAAAAACACCAGCATTTGAGGTATTAGTTAATAAATTTGACAATTACCTGAAGATGTCTTGGAACAATCTGGATCTCAAATTTCGTAGTCAAAGTGCTGATCAGTCTTCCCTCAATACCTCAATGTCTTCTAACACAAGCAATTGATTTAATACTGAAACAGAACAGTTTAGAGGTGCTAATTATGGATGACATACAGAACTTGGTGAGCTACTTCAGCCAAAGATGGAATTTCTGCAAAGAAGAAACCCTCTCTTTAAAGAGAGTTTAAACTTACACAGGATTTCTCATTACCCAAATGCAATCTCTCGAATAACTGCTATACCATTGATTTAGAATGTCAAATTCCATAAATATTTATTTTACTTTATTACTTTCATGTTGCTTCTGCTTGAGCGTATGTTGTCGCCATGAGGGCAATTGCAGCTTTTAGATAATTCCTCAATATAGCTCTGAATCGAACGAAGACCTCTTACAAAGTGTTTTGTGTCAAGGTGATTGTTAGCATTATCGAGAAACTTGGAATGTCGCGCTTAAAGGTTTTGATTTCTGCTTATTCTTGTCGTCCAGGCATGGGGTCCGAACCTGGAGTCGGTTGGAACACAGCTAAAGAATTGGCAAAGTATCATGACGTATGGGTTCTGACGCGATCAGACAATCAACCCATGATTGAGGCAGAGCTTGCGAAGAACCCTATTACTGGTATTAGCTTTATCTACTTTGATTTACCTGGAGTTAATTGGTGGAAGCGTGGTTTGCAGGGGGTACATCTCCACTACTACCTTTGGCAAATCAAGGCTTATTTTGTCGCTAGCCAACTGCACCATGAAGTAAGGCTAGATATTGTCCATCATGTTACCTACGTTAGATACTCTTCCCCAAGCTTTTTGGCGCTCCTCCCTGTTCCCTTCGTTTGGGGTCCGGTCGGTGGTGGGGAGTCTGCACCCACAGCCTTTTGGCAAGACTTTAACTTGCGGAATAAGTTATATGAAACTCTAAGAAATTGGGCACGAGCTTTGGGGGAACAAGATCCCTTTGTACGGATTACGGCTCGCCGTAGTTGTCTTGCCTATGCGACAACTGAAGATACTGCTCAACGCCTGTTGAAAATAGGCAGCAGAAATGTGCAGATCCTCTCTCAGATTGGCTTATCGGCTGAAGAGATCCAGCAAATGGCGCAGAATTCGCTATCAAAACAAACTTCTATGCGATTTATCAGCGTTGGGCGTTTCTTACACTGGAAAGGTTTTCATTTGGGGCTACAAGCATTTGCCCAAGCATCGCTACCACAGGATGCAGAGTACTGGATTGTTGGAAAAGGTGCAGAAGAGGAAAAACTCCGAGCGCTTGCCATGGATTTAGGTATTGCCTCTCAGGTCAAATTTTTGAATGAAATGCCTCGGCTTGACCTTCTACATAAATTGAATGTATGTCTGGCGCTAGTTCATCCTAGTTTGCATGAGTCAGGTGGCTTTGTTTGCCTGGAAGCTATGTCAGCGGGATGCCCGGTTATTTGCTTAGATTTGGGAGGACCAGCAGTTCAGGTCACTCCGGAGACAGGCTTTAAGGTAGCTACTCTCACGCCCGATCAAGCCATAGCAGATATAGCTAAAGCTATGGTTCGCTTAGCGAAAGACCCAGAATTACGGGTAGCAATGGGAGAAGCAGGACAACGACACGTAAAGGGAACTTACAGTTGGGAAGCAAAAGCCCTGCTACTGAGCCAAACCTACCAGGAACATGTCGCTAGCTGTCTGTGAGTCTCCCTTTTTACATGTAATCCACTACCGAATTTAAGTTATGTCTTCCCCCATTATCTTTTTTAGCGGTCTGCTTTTGCCACCCTCTGAAACCTTTATTCGCGCCCAGGGAGAGACTTTGCAACAGTTTACTCCTTATTATGTAGGTTCTCGTTTTGTTAAGGGGCTGACATTGCCCAGCGATCGCGTCTTTGTCATCAATCAAGGAAATGTTTTAGGCGCAGCCAAAGAAGCAACATTCAAGCTGACAGGGTATTCTCCATCACTGGATAAAAAAATCCAACAATTAGAGCCTGCATTGGTTCATGCCCACTTTGGAGTAAATGGCGCTCTGGCACTGCCCGTAACGAAACGGTTGAACTTGCCACTAATTACTACTTTTTATGGGCTAGATTCTATGTTGACGGAAGCAACTTCAAAGCGAAGCTCCCTAACTCAGCAAGTTTATTTCCAGCGTCAAGCTGCTTTAAAGCGTGAAGCCCGGCTTTTCATTGGCGTCTCCGGGTTCATCAAGCAGAAGCTATTAGAGCAGGGATTTCCACCTGACAAGGTGGTAGCACACTACATTGGGGTAGATACAAAGTTCCTCCAACCTGACCCTGAAGTACCACGCGAACCAGCGGTCCTGTTTGTGGGGCGTCTGACAGAGAAGAAGGGGTGTGAGTATTTGATCCGGGCAATGGCTTCAATTCAAGCCGAAAACCCTGACGTTGAACTTGTAATGATCGGAGATGGACCGTTAAGGCAGGAATTAGAAGACTTAGCAGCCAAGCTATTGTGTAGATATCAATTTCTAGGTACCCAACCACCAGATATGTGCAAAAAGTGGATCGAGCGCGCAAAGCTTCTTGTTGTGCCAAGTGTAACAGCCGCTAATGGTGATTCCGAGGGATTGCCCACCGTGATGCTTGAGGCACAGGCAATGGGGTTACCTGTAGTAGCATCTATTCATGCGGGAATTCCCGAAGCTGTAATCCATGGAGAAACAGGATTTCTTGCAGCCGAGCGAGACTGGCAGCAACTCGCCAAGTATATTTCGAAGCTATTACAGGATTGTGATCTTTGGCAACGCTTTAGTTTAAGTGGGCAAGAACGAGTCAGACTTCATTTTGACCTGTACAAACAAACTCGGGGCTTGGAAAGCCTCTATCAGTCTGTTTTATGTTCATCCCATTAATTCTTAAGTAGCAGGTTTTCAAGCTTTTGATGAGATGGTTTACGAGATTGGAATTTAAAGGATTAGAGTAATTGACCAAAAACACCTTTGGAAAACTGATACCTGATAGCTTAAACCATTTTCTCTGAAGCTGCACAGAAGAAAGCCTGGTAGACAAGGGGCTTAAGCCCCTTGTTAAGTGCAAACTCATATTGAACTGGTATTACGAGTTTTCACCAGGGATTTACAAAAAAATGCCTTGCTTACGCTTGAAAACATCATTCCTTTACATAAAAACACCTAAAGATCTATTATCCTTTTGTTGGGGTTATTAACACACCACAACTCACTCTTTAACAGCACGAGGTTTTTATGGCTGGGCAAACTCTGCGAGAAGAATTTGACAATAATGGCTTTGTTATTCTTAGAGGTTTCTTTTCCAAAGAAGAAGCTCAAGGACTCATGGAAAAGATTAAGTCGGCTCCTCGTCCGCATAGTAAAGATCGTTTGACGAAAGGAGCAATGACTTTTTACAGTAACGTCTTTCTATACAGTGAAGAATTGCAGGAATTTGCTGCCCAGCAAAAAATCGTTGACCTTTTGAACGATTTGACGGGTCCTGATATCTGGATGCGGCATGACCAGGCTGTTGCAAAAGGACCCGGAGCAGATACTTTCCCCTGGCATCAGGACAATGGCTACAACAAGTTGAAAGATGGGCACTTCCAATTTTGGATTGCGCTCACTGAGATGACTGCTGATAATGGTGGGCTTTGGCTCCAGCCGGGAAGTCATAAGGAAATTCTGCCTCACAAAAAAGTTGGAAACGAGCAGGTTTATGATGGTGTCCCAGAGAACCCAGTACTGATTGAAGCTGAACCTGGAGATGTCGTTATATTTTCATCATTCTGCTTACATAGCACTACACCTAACATCACTCAAACTGCACGTTGGGCTTATGTGCTTGAGTACATGTCTTTAGACTACTTTGATCCATTCCTAGAGCCGCCATATTTTGTCATTGCTAGAGATGGTAAGTCTTGTCCAGAGTTTGTAGAAACTTATCGAGGGGCACAAAATTTTGCCAACCATCTGAAGTACAACATGAGAATGGATGGGAAACTCAAGCGGTTAGCTCGTAAGTTATTAGGAAAAGATAAGTCAGCACCAACAGTAGAGGTTCGTTGATATGGAATATCGCTTGTTAGGACGAACCAACCTCAAAGTTTCTGCGATCGCAATAGGTTCTTGGCAGTTGAGTGGACCTTTGGTGTTGGATGGAAAGGACGATGGGTTTCCGGAAGTGGGACGCGATCAGGCAATCAATTTAATGCGTGCCTGTGAAGATTTGGGGATCAACCTGATAGATTCTGCGGAAATTTATGGTGCAGGTGAAGGAGAGCGTCGTATTGGAGAAGCGATTCATGGCAGAAGGGATCGATGGATATTGAGTACTAAGTTCGGATTGAGACAAGGTGAGAAGGGTGAGCGAATTGTCGATTCAACCCCCAAGACTATTCGAGCTAGCCTTGAAGGCAGTTTGAACCGACTCAAAACTGACTATGTGGATATCTATCTCTATCACACCCCTCCTTCCCCAGATTGCATTGATCAGGGAAGAGAGGTTTTGGAGACGTTGAAACAAGAAGGTAAGTTGCGATTCTATGGGATTTCAACAAACAATGAAGCTACCCTAAAACAATTGATCCAAAGAAAAGCTGTTGATGTGGTGATGTTTTCACAGTCCCTGATGACTCATCCATCTGAGATGCTTGGTTTGGTTAAAGAGAACAATCTTGGCTCCCTGATTCGGGGAGCATTTCAAGGAGGTCTATTGTCCGGAAAGTACTTTCATCATAGACCGACTCTTTCAAAAGATGATATTCGTCGATTTTGGATGGGTAGCTTAGCGACGGAACAATATGCAGTTTTTGAGAAATACATTCCTGAAGGATCCTCAATGGTCGCTTTAGCTCTGCGGTATTTGCTTGATTTTGATACAACTCATTCAATCGTCCTGGGTGGAAAAGATTTAGCAGACTACCAAAATGCAGTGAAAGCGGTTGAGTTAGATCACCTTGACCCGAAAGTTCGCATTACTTTAGAAAGACTGGGTCAAACGCTTCAACGCTCCTACTCTCGCTCCCAATTCAAACAGAAGGCGATAGGGAAAATTATGAAGCTATTTACAAGGTAACTTCTGTTGAAAAGTATTTCTACTTGGACATTTCCTGGCATCTTCCCCAAAACAATGGAGAGCAGAAGCTATATTGCTTCACAAGCGATAGTTCCTGCAATCTTTTGATTAACCTGTTCATGCTCAAAGAAGCTTAAACTTTAGAGGTTCGTAGTTATGGTTTCGTTGAATATACAGCCCAATCAAAATCGGAACCTTTTCCCAGTACGCCCTAAGGATCGCTTTTTGGTTTTTGGTGCTCCTGTGGTTGAGGATGCTGAAATTCTAGAAGTTGTCTCTACGATGAAAAGTGGATGGTTGGGGACAGGTCCAAAGGTCGCTCGGTTTGAACAAGATTTTGCTGTTTACAAGAACGCAAAATACTCTGTTGCTGTTAATTCCTGTACGGCTGCACTTCATCTTAGTATTTTAGCTGCTGGTGTTAAGCCAGGGGATGAAGTAATCACAACCCCCTTGACCTTTTGTGCTACTGTCAACGCAATTATCCATGCTGGTGGCACTCCAGTTTTAGCAGATATTGACCCGGTTACCAGAAATATTGATCCACAACAAATTCTAGAACGCATCACTGCTCGAACCCGTGCTATTGTTCCAGTTCATATGGCTGGGCACCCTTGTGATATGGATGCAATGCTTCAGATTGCAACTGACCACAATCTGAGGGTGATTGAGGACTGCGCTCACGCTATTGAGACAGAGTATAAAGGGCAAAAAGCGGGCACCTTGGGTGATTTTGGTTGCTTCAGTTTCTATGTGACAAAAAACATTGTCACAGGTGAGGGCGGTATGATACTAACTCGTTGTGAGGAAGATGCTGCCCGTATTAAGGTTCTTGCACTCCATGGAATGAGTAAAGATGCCTGGAAACGTTTTGGTGATGAAGGTTACAAGCATTACCAAGTTGTAGATTGTGGCTTTAAATATAATATGATGGATCTTCAGGCAGCAATTGGGATTCATCAACTACAGAGGGTCGAATCCTATTGGCAGCGGCGACAGGAAATCTGGAACCTTTACAACGCAGCTTTTAATGATTTGCCAGTGATCCTACCAGCCGATCCAGAGCCAAGCGATCGTCACGGTTATCACCTTTATACGCTCTTAATTGATGACGAAACGGTAGGTATCAGTCGGGATATGTTTCTCGATGCGATGACAGCCCATAATATCGGCGTTGGGGTGCATTATCTCAGTATCCCGGAGCATCCTTACTATCAAAGAACTTTTGGTTGGCAACCGGAAGATTATCCTAACGCCATGAGGGTTGGGCGGCAAACGGTCAGTTTGCCACTATCGGCACGCTTGACAGAAGAAGATGTTCAGGATGTGATTACAGCAGTACGTCAAATTGTTTCTGCTGCGAGATAACGCTTGTTTATCCTCAGCACTCATTAATAAGTCCACAACCTGTTCGGGTGGTTTTATCGGTGCGATTATTAACTGAGCTACGACATCGATAAACCAACCCCTACCTAATCCTCGAACTTATCTAATCCACGATTCTTAAGAACTGAATAGGCATCTTTTCCACTGTCTCGTTACAAATCATAGTTGAGCAGTGATTCCGAAAGCTGAATCGGTTTAGATATTTTGTTGTGCATTGGCTAAATTTGGAAATTATCTGCTTCTACCTGGAGTTATGCAATGAGAGATACGATAGATTCGAGGCAGTTCCACTGAAAGTTTAACCGAAATGCGTATTTTAAGTATTCACAACGCTTACCAAATTCGTGGTGGGGAAGATGAGTCCCGGGCTTCGGAGGAGCAGCTTCTGAAAGAATACGGGCACGAAGTCAGTACTTACGAGGTAAGCAATAAGCAAATTGATGATTTTAATCCTATTCAACTTGCGATCCGTACCATTTGGTCCCAAGAGTCATTTCAGCTAGTGCGGCAACGCTTAAAGAGCCAATCCCACAATGTTGTGCATGTCCAGAACTTTTTCCCGTTAATCTCTCCTTCGATTTATTACGCAGCGAGGGAAGCGGGTGTTCCTGTGGTTCAAACTTTACGGAACTATCGCCTGCTTTGTCCCAATGCACTCTTTTTTCGTGATGGGCAAGTTTGTGAAGATTGTTTGGGTAAGCTGATTCCTTATCCAGGAATCATCCACAGTTGTTATCGAGAAAATAGGGCGGCCAGTGCAGTGACGGCAGGAATGCTTACCATTCATCAGGCGATAGGCACCTGGAATAACCTGGTCGATATTTATATCGCCCTAACTAACTTCGCGCGGGAAAAGCTGATTGAGGGTGGACTTCCAGCAGACAAAATTGTAGTTAAACCTAACTTTGTTCATCCTGATCCAGGCGTAGGAGATGGAAATGGCGGGTTCGCACTCTATGTTGGACGGTTGTCAGTGGAAAAGGGATTGGATACGCTGCTGGATGCCTGGAAGCAGCTAGGTGAAAAAATCCCCCTTAAAATTGTGGGTGATGGTCCTTTATCCAACCTGGTGATACAAGCGATGGAACAGCAACCTGTGATTAAGTGGATGGGTCGTCTTCCTGCAACAGAAGTTTATGATCTAATGGGATCAGCTACAGCGTTAATCTTTCCGTCAAAGTGGTATGAAACTTTCGGTCGGGTTGCGGTAGAAGCATTTGCCAAGGGAACGCCAGTGATTGCAGCCAATATTGGAGCGATCGCTGAGTTGGTGGATCATGGTCGAACTGGACTTCAGTTTCAACCCGGTAATCCACAAGATTTAGCGACCCAGGTAGAATGGATGATTACTCACCCTGAAGCCCTAGTTAAAATGCGAAAAGAGGCACGAACTGAGTTTGAAAAAAAATACATGGCATCAGAGAATTATCGTAGGCTAATAGAAATCTATGATCATGTTCTGAGCGATTGATAACAACAAAACCTATACCTGTGCTATGCAGCCTAATCATTTGAGCAATGCCAGTCATGATTTGATTGCAGCAGTTAGTGCGGCCACCTTTTTAGTGAATTTGAGTACGGGTGCTAGCCTTGCAGAAAATATTGTCTTTCCGTTGGATGCTGGCGTCGTCAACATTAAAGATTTTGGTGCTCACGGAGATGGGATTACCGATGATACCAAAGCGATTCAAGCTGCACTTAACGCTTATCCTAATAGCAATCGGATAATTTACCTCCCCAATGGGATCTACCTAGTTTCGAACACGCTGACTTGGCCTGCTGGCATGGCTGGAACAGGCGATGATTATAAGAGAACAATCCTGCAAGGACAAAGTCAGCACGGGGTAATCATCAAGCTGAAGGACTACACTAAGGGTTTTACTGATTCCAACACACCGAGAACTGTTATTTTCACTGGACCTGCCCCCGCACAACGTTTCGGAAACTCAATTCGTAATTTGACTGTTAATACTGGAATCGGTAATGCTGGAGCGATTGGTATTCAATTTAACGCCAGCAATCAGGGTTCGATACGCCAAGTGACTATTCGGTCTGGTGATGGAGAGGGGGTCAATGGGCTAGACATGAAATTTACCGATGAAATCGGTCCCCTTTTAGTTAAAGGACTTACTGTAAAAGGTTTTCAATATGGAATTGTGACTGGATACACTGTCAATAGTCAGACTTTTGAAGACATTCATTTGCAAAACCAGAGTATCTATGGTTTTTGGAACTACAGTCAAGTCGTTAACATCCGTAATTTGACTAGTAACAATACGGTAACCGCCATTTACAATGGTGTCGGGGAAAAAGGTCACATGACGCTACTCGATTCATCATTAATTGGTTCAGGTGTCGTTGCGGGGAATCAGCCTGCGATTAAGAATGGCGGTACGCTGCTTGCTCGCGGTATTATTACATCGGGTTATAAGATGGCGATTGAAAGTGGCAAAACTATCGTCACTGAACCGTTCATATCAGAATTTGTCTCAGATTCAGTGATTAGTTTGTTTTCATCACCAACGAAAACTTTAAATCTACCGACTGAAGAGACTCCTGATGTTCCGTGGGATGATCCAAAGACTACTCTTTGGGCAAACGTAGTATCTTACGGCGCAATCCCAAATGACGGTAGAGATGATACAACCGCTATCCAAGCGGCTATTGATTCTGGTAGAACTACCGTGTATTTACCCGTTGGAAATTATGACCTTCATGGAACCGTGTTTGTTCGCAAAAATGTCCGTCGGCTTATCGGAACTGAGGCATATGTTGAGATACCCAATACGGTCAATCCAGGGTTTAAGGTCGTTGGGGGGACAAACCCAGTTGTTGTGTTCGAACGCATTCATTCGGGGTACAACTCAACATCTACGATCGCCAATGTTTCCTCACGAACACTGGTCGTTCGGGATGCTACAAATGTATCGGGCAATATGCTGGGCACGGGCGATGTGTTTATTGAAAATGTTGTTTCCAATCCATTCCAACGTTGGACGTTCAATAGACAAAATATTTGGGCACGTCAATTTAATGTGGAGAACACAGGTACTCACATTACTAATAATGGCGGCAAACTATGGATTTTGGGGTTAAAGACAGAACGGGGCGGAACCTTGATTCATACGAGAAACGGAGGGCAAACGGAGCTACTAGGTGGTTTCGCCTACACTACCACCGCTGGTTCTGACGGTACTCAAAATTCCCCTATGTTTATCAGTCATGAATCTTCAATTTCACTTAGTTTAGGGGAAATCAACTATGGCGGTGGTCCAAACTACTCCATTTATGTTAGAGAGACAAGAGGGGGAGTTACTCGTACTCTCCCTGCTACCAGACTTTCAAACTATATGGGTGGTGGAAAACATCTACCACTCTACGTAGGATACGGGAAATTAGAGTAAGGTGCTGTTATCGAGGAGTTTAAGTAAGTTGTATGAGCACAACATTACAGCCGGTTACTAAACCAAAAGGATATGTTACCAATTCCAACTTGACTTTGTTTGGGCTTGGTACAGCCTTGTTTCCACGTATTCTCACAGCCCTAAAGATACCCTCTGCAATTAACTTTTTGCACTTCGCGGTAATTCCTCTAGCCTGCGGCTCAGTATTAGCTAGCTCTCGTAGTAAAGACCCAAAACAGATCACCATTTCAAGAAATCTTTTACTTAGTTTATATTTTTTCCTAATGGTTGTTATTGCCAGTGCCTTGTTAAATGAAGCAGGAATCATTAATGCAGCCCTGGACTACTTATTGCTAGCAGAACCTTTTATTTTAATTTTGACAATTGTTAGCATACCTATGACATCAGAGAGTTATCAAAGTTTCCGAAAGTGGATTTTGCAAGCAGCTTTGATCAATATGGTTTTTGCCTATGTCCAAAAGTATGTTTTTCGAATGGACAAGCTATTTGGTCTGGAAGATAATGTGAAAGGAATTTTTATTGGGCAAGGAGCTGGACATGTGCTGGGTGGGTCAGTTGCCATGACCTTTGCAGTGTATTATTTTGCTACTGCCAAGTCAAAGCCTCTTTGGTTTCGTATATTGATTATCCTTGCATGTTTTAACCATATTGTAATTTCAGACACCAAGCAAGTGTTACTTTCGTTTATTTTAGGCTATATTTTGCTTTACTTGATCAATATAAAAGACATTAAGAAAACCATAATCTATTTAATTTTAGGCGCTATTTTTTTAAGCATATTTTATTGGGCTATTTATAATTTTGAAGCTCTTAGACCATTTACTACCTGGATTAGGCCAGAAATTTACGGGCCGGATGGGGAAGCAACTCGGTTAAAATTCGCGACCTTTCGCTTGGTTCCTCAACACTTTCATTCTCCCCTAAACTGGCTACTAGGCTTGGGTCCCGGTCATACGGTCGGTCGATTGGGGGGATGGATGTTAGAGTCTTACTGGAATTTGCTGTCCCCACTGGGTGCAACTATGCATCCAGTCAGCAAAGAGGTATGGAGAGCTGTAGCCGCTAGTTGGCTAGGAGATCAGTCGAGCATGTTCTCTCCTCTGTTTGGTTGGGCAGGCATTTGGGGGGATCTGGGTCCCCTAGGATTAGGAGCGTACTTTTACATGGCGTTTTTAGTCTGGCACTATATCTGTGTCACGGAACTTTCCAAATACCTCATGCTGACCGTATTCGCTTTTGGATTAGTATTTTCTCAGTTAGAAGAGCCAGGCTATACCCTCTTTGTTGCGGCTATGATTGGATTGAGTTGGCAAGATCAAAAGATTGCTGCTCAAAATAAGCTAACTCAGGGGATTTAGTCATTTCGCTCTCATTAATATATTTTAGGGTAAATCAAAGTAATTTAGAATCCCTAAAGTAAGAGCAGTCACTACTATTTGCACAATCACTTGTACGGGAGACTGGACATTCCCGCCCCCTTCACCTCCACTTGCTTGAGCAACAGTGGCGAAAGTTGTACCAAACAATAAAAGAGTAAACAAAGAAGACTTGAAAACTTTGAAGTGCATGGTATTTCGCTCGTTATTAAAGGCAAATAGTTACGCTAGGGTTCACCAAATAAATTTTGCCTGGTAATCTAAACCTAGAAAAATCAATTGCAAGGCTAAACCACCATAGATTTGATTCCACCTACCTGTCTACCATCTCTACATTAATTAGAGTGTTTGCAGGAAACACTTTCCCAAGTTTAACGTTAATTTTCTTACCCCGAACTTGCACATTCATCTGATTCCCGTCCCAAGTCCAATTGACGAACCTTCCATTGATTGGCAACCCTACTACGCTCATTGGCTGATTAAGCCATTTTTCCTGAATACCTGCTCCAATGATTAGTGTAGGTGTATTTTCTGTCTGTTCAATATAAGCCAACATATTCAATTGTAACAATGCTATTTCAGCCGCAGTCCAGTAGTGAGGAGTAGCTTGAGACGGATTTATCCAGCCGCGAAGACGATGCCACTGAGAAAAACTCTTAGGCATTGGAATCTCACCAGGCTCATTCTGATTTCCTACCCAAGTGTATAAGCCAGGGGATGCTTGATTCTCCCAAAGCCATTTGAGTGTTGCCCATACCCGATTTGGTTGATTCAGCAGTAGCCACTGATGGGCTTCCGCGATCGCAACCTGTAATGAATGAGGAGTTTGACGGAAAGCTCCTACTTCATCCCTTGATTTGTCCCAATGCTGCTGGAGGGCTTGAGTCATCGCCGGTTGGTCAGAGGCAGCAATCCAAGTAGGCCAAAGACCATCTGTCAGCGACTCAAATTCAGTTTGATTTGCCTCTTGCCATGCGGTTTTCAACTGCTCTGCTTGAGCGCGCCACCGCTTAGCATCAGGTTGCTTGACGCGATCGGCTAGAGTTGCCGCATCCAGCAAAGCACGGTAGCTCATGGCATTAGCATTTGGAGCAAGGCTAATCGAACCAGGTTTGTTATCCATCTTCCCGGCAGTCAGGTCAACCCTCAAGAAGTCGGGATTTTCAGAATAGGGAAACCTCGCCTTTGAATAGACGGGGTAACCGGGTCGATTGCTCGACAGCATATGCCCAATTAAGTCAGCTTTTCGGCGCACATGGGGCCATAGCCACTGGTCGTATTCCGGCTGATTGAGACTGACAGCAACTTCTTCCACTGCCCAGATTCCCAGGGCTGGGATGTCCGCTTCTGGCACTACGCTGTCAGAGAAGTCATTCTCGGCAAAGTAGGTTGATAATTGCTTGGCAACATCTAGTTGGCCCGCACGGGCAAGCGCAACCATCTGATATGCCCCATCTCGAAAGCGGGGCAAGGGATAGCTGATGGGATCGGTGGGGTGAGCTCGCGTCCCGACCAGTCCCATCAGCAGATGGGAAACCTGAGCTGTTAGGCTATCCGAAAATTGTGAGTCTGGTAAATCTAGAACTAAGTTGGATGAGATTTCAGAGAAAACAGGCTTTGATTCTGATTTTGACTGGCTATCTTCAATCACCAAATTCCAGTTGTCTTCCTGCTTCAGTTCAATTCGAGCATACGCCCACCCGTTTGGGTCTTCCCAGTGAGAATGATTAGGTTTTTCCTGAACCCACCCGGGTGTGTTTTCGCTTCCTAAATAAACGGCTGCTGTTTTAGGAATATTTTTGACCACCCAGCGATCGCTAATCAGCAGTCGCTGTCCATCCCAATCAAGAGAGCGAATGGCTCCTGCTGCTGGTCCTACGCTGCGGATAACGACCATTGGTTTACCGTCAGAGTTGGCGACTGTCTTGAGATTCAGTTGCCAACTGTCTGGCTTAGCCGCAGACCAGGATGACTGGTAGTAGGCTGTTTTAGTTAAAATCCCAGGTATCTTTTGGGCAGAAAGATCTGTGAATTGCTGCTGTATTTCATTGAGAGGAATGCTGTCACTCGTGGCTTTTAGGTTTCCCTGCCGATCAACCACCCAGATAGAAACACCAAAGCTACCTGGTTCGGGACTGAAGCTTCCCCCTGGCTCATGGAATGCTTTGTTTTCTACAGGACTTCCGGGTGCTGCCAACACTACATGCCCCATACTCCGGGGCCAGGGATCAGATGGGCGTTGCTTCATTTGGGCTGCAACTTGCTGCTGGGGGGTGCCATAATTCCACAGAGCGGCTGTGACGTGATTAAATTGAGTTCGGTTATTGATACCAGCACTGATGATCAGAAGCGCTGCTAAAGCCAAGCCCAGGGGGCGGAAGCGAGTGAACAGACTAAAGGCAGCCAGGATCAGTAATAAAGGAACAAAATGCAGGGAATAAATAAACGTCTCTTCAACCCCATAAATGCTGTGCATGACAAGCTGGGCAGCCAGGGTCAATCCCAAAACAATGCGTAGTTTGGGATGCTGTTTGGTAGACAAGAAACCCCACAAGCCGAGACACAGTAGCCCACTCCAAGCGAGAACGGCGACCATGCCCCATAAGCCCCCTGATGCAGGGGTAAGGGTATTGGTATTAAGCTTGACCCAATCTGGACGAATCGGAGAGTCGAGCAAGTGGATGGCAGGCATGACCATCGTCTGGTAAAAGAAGGAGCTGAGGACTGCCAGTAAGCCTCCCTCACCAGGGGTAGAGATAAATTTTTTCTCCCCAATGAAAGTGCCAGGTTGGAAAGGAAACCCGGAATTAGTAAAGACAATTCTTTGTACAATCCATAGACCCGTCGAAATCAGTAGAGCCGCGACACCAATTTGGATAACTTTTTTCCAACGATGATTGACCACTGTGGCGAAAATTCCAACCATTGCATTGGTGATCGTAATGCTCACTGTCAGGACATTTAGCACAACATACCAAATGGTTGAAAATGGGCGGTATTGCGCGAACGTCACAAAAATAAAGCCCAGCAGAATCGTGAGTGAACCAAAAGAGAAAGACTCTGGAACGACCAGCCAAAAGACTGAAGCAGCACTCACTCCACCCACAAGGCTAAATAGAGTCGAATCGAGCCGATGACAGCCCATGCAGCGAAACAGAACGTAGAGTGAGCCAATCCAAACAATAGCGACAATAACCGTCAGAACTCGAAGTGCAGAAAGAGCATCCAGTTGTAAAAGTTTGCTGAGTCCAAAGACGAGGGGAAAAACAATCAGGGGAAACAACGGATGCTTATTGTTGCGACCAAAGTCACTGTTAACGCTGGTGATATTACCAAAAACCGTTGGGATGTCACTGCCAAACCAGACATCCTGAGCATAGAAGTCTGTAAGGATTGGGTCGGGAATTTGATAGGTGCCAAGGTAAGTGGGAATTGCGATCGCGATCGCCAACGCCACAACAATCAAAATATCGACTCGGTACTGGCGTATCCACTTTGAAAGCGTCCACTTAAGTAACTTCAGATCCATTACTTTTAGATTGTTCATTTCTACCCATCTGGCAAACAGTGACTTCAAACAAGTTTTAGGTCAAGGCGTCCTACTCTCGACTGCCGATTTTCTTCGCAGGTACACCTGCGACAATGGCATAAGGTTCTACGTTTTTAGTGACAACGGCTCCTGCCCCAACCACTGCACCGTTGCCAACTACGCAACCATCTAATATGGTTACGCCTGCTCCAATCCAGACGTTATCTCCAATGGTAATTCCTTCCATGCTGGGAATCTGTTGTCGAAAAGGAATATCCCGATCTTTGAAGCCATAATTAGCTGGGATGATGGTCACCTGAGGTCCGATTAAAACTCCATCACCGATCACCAAATTACCATGGCCGTAAAGAGCTGAAAAGGAATTAATAAAACACGAATCACCAATCTTAATCGTGCCCCCATAAGTGCGAAGAGTCACGAATGAACTGATTAGAGTATCATTACCAATAATAATTTTTGATTTATCGGTTCCAGAGGGATCAACTTCTAATGTTGCATATTTACATACTGTGGTATCTCTGCCTAAAAAAACACTCTTTTTGTCTCCACGTATATCTGCGAATATGCTGATATTTGAGGCTTTACCAATCAAACCTAGTCGGGCTTTTTGGCAATGCCAGACAATCCATTTGAAAATCAATCCAGGCTTCATGAGACCACTTTAAGAATGACACGTATATGCAGGATAGGAATAGGCTAAATACTAAACGAATTTTCTTAGCCACTTAATCCTTCTAAAAGCCAGGGTAAGGACAATCGAGCCGATTAAGGTTACTAGAAAAGTCATCGTAATCCCCAAAATTGGATTTGCCTGGAAAATACCCCCAACAATGGGAATATCATCCAAATTGAGATGACCTTTAAAAGTAAAGAAAACATGAAATCCATAAATGCCTAAGGAGCATTTTGAGATGAAGTTAATCAGCGTAGGCACTTGGTGTTTTGATAATAAGGCAAGATACAAGAGTAGCCAAGAGCCAAAAACGAGAGAAAGTCTCATGTAATGATCTAGGGGAGCCTGATCCACCTGAATCAGAAGCCCTTTGCTGGTTAAGATTGATTCCAGGGCAAAAAATATCAATGCTAGAGAAAGCAAAGTAATCAGCTTCAGCTTCAGCCATCTGGTTATTTCAGTTAACTTCCCCACGTTATACTCTTGTGACGTAATCGCTGCTGTAAAAACATAGGGTAAGAAATTCAAAGGGTTATAGTCCCAGTTAGCAAGATTATTAAGAGTGTTTAAGAAGCTGCCTTGAATGCTTGTCTGGTTGATAAATGGTTCAACAGCGGAAAAAGTAAACAACAAAGTGCAAGAAGCGAAAAGCAAGCAATAACTGACATATATCTTTGTTGATGCTTTCCATAGTTTGCTAAACCATAAAGTTAGAATCTCAGCTAGAATCGTTACAAATATTAGTGAGAAGAAGAAAAAATAAGGTGTACTATTGCCGCTAACTATAAACTCTAAAAAAGCTTTGAGCGATGAAACTGCCCCTTTTACTGCTTCAAATCTTCCCACAAATAAGATATCAAAAACAGTAATAGAGACAACCCAAAAAAGGTAGAGAGACAAAAGCCTGGGGAGGCGTTTGCGAACAAAATAATCAAGCCCTAAATTCTTACTTTTGTCATAGAACAGAAAAAGAGAGATTTGTAAAAACACTGGGACGGCAAGAGCGCCTACCATTCCACTCAATATATAGGCGCTTAAAACATACGTAAAAGCGCTCGGCATCAGTATTTCAGGAATGTAAAAAACTTTCGTTTTATAAGCAACGATCACAATCGAAAAAATTGCTCGGAGGACATCAAATCCTTCAAATTTCTGCTCTTTTTTTGAAAGAGAAACATGAGGAGTACTTTCCCCAAAATTACTTGAACTCAACGAAATTTTCATGGCATGGAGGCATAAATTTCCGAAAGTAAATAAGTATCTAGAAAAATTAATTGTTGGAAGAACAACTTTCTAGTCAGGAGTGGCAGATTTGAAAGTATTAATTAATTGCTTGTTTGAGTGATCTGCTATGTAAAATCTAATGTTTGGAGGTTGTCAACAAGTCCTATCTAATAAACCTTTGTAAAGGCGAACGATCAAGGAAATAAATACTTATAAGAGTACATAATAAAGCAGTTACAGCAGAAAAAATAGCAGCTATGCTAACTTCTAAACCTCCTACTAACATGCTTATTGGTAAATTTAGTAATTGAAACAACTGTAAGATAACGACTGTTGAAAGGAGCAAGCAGTACTTATGAACGGCGAAAAGCCCAAGAGAAAACCTCGATAGAAAAGTAATGCTTCCTGTACCTCGGTAATTTTGAAGATTAAGGCAGCTGCAAAAAACAGCTACAGAACCGCAAACGATTGAAGCACGAGCATAAAGACCAACATCTTTGTTCATTGACCTCAAAAAAATATCTTGAAGCCCGAAGATTAAAAAGAATATGTATAAAGTGACGGTGTGCTTAGTAGCTATTCTTCCCCTCACTCTAATCAGAAAATAGGCAATTGGGATATAAACAATAAAATTATCTGGCCGCCAGTATGCAATATATTTACCTGTAAAATTTAGAATTTGAAAATAAATCAGGCTGATGATAATTATTCCTATCCCCATAAAATCTTTAAATCTTTGAAGTTTGTCCATCCTTTGATTAAAAAACAGATAGGAAGCTAGTGTTAGCAAGATAAGACTAAATATGAAATAGAAAACCGAGTCTCCAACTATGGGTAAAGGTGGATCAACTCCCGCTATAACTTTGTAAATTCTTAGTTTAGGAATATACCACGAGAATGGTACTTTGGTGGTTATTGATAAGAGAATCGATGTCAAATAATAGATTAAGAAATGCATAGCCATCCAGAAAATAAAGATTTCCAATAAGCGTTTGCATCTCTTAATTAAATATTCAGAACCTAATACTCGAACTTTTTTTAAAAATAAAAATAAAGAAGTCAAGATAAAGAGAGGAACCGCAATCAATGTTGAATTCAAATACACTTGATCGAGAATAAAGCTGGCGATTCTAGTGTAATTACTTGGCGTATCTCCCATAACTATTTGAATTGGCCGCAAATGCAGGATTAACACAAAAACAATACTTATTGCTTTCACAAGATCTAGTCGATGATCCCGTGAGATTTCACCTAAATTTGTTTGCTCTTTCTGTTTATTCATGGTCGTGCTGAGTTTGAGTATAAGATGCTTACTTAGACTGCTTAGGATTGGAGAAAACTGTTGAAATCCTTATGAATTAAGGATTCTCAAAAAGTCCGCTGTCTTAGAATTTCTCACGAAATCGAACGAGGGTAATGAGTTTCAGACATCATTTTCGCTGCCCAAGCTGTCTACTATGAGACTCAAAAAACTTTTCTGCATCACTAAGATCTAGACTATTGAACTCTTTTCCTCAAGTGAATAATTCAGAATATTGTCCATTATATTTATAGTTATTTCTCAGATCACGAAATCTTTAACGAATTAAAATTGCTTACTAAACTCTACAGGCTAAAAATCATACGTTTCTTCAAAAAATAAGTGATAACTGAAACGAAAAGAGCTGAAAAAGCAAATGCAAACATTTTTGATAGCTCAAGTGGTAACCAAGCATCTAAAAAGAGTTCACGTAATCTAATCGAGCAGATTAACGTTATAGCCATTCCAATAAGGTGTATACCGATAAACTTGAAGATCTGGAAGATCGGCAAGTTGTCTTTGACCTTAAAAGTAATAGATTTGTGAGCTGCAAAACTCAAATAGACTCCAATGATATAGGTCAAAGCAATGGAAGCTATATATTTAGCTGTTGAATCATCTTTGATCACCAACCCAATAAAGCTTCTGACCAGGATAGTTGTTAGAGTAACACCTCCCCCTACCATCAGATAAGTCGGATATCTCGAAAAGACTTTCAAAAGCTTCTCTATCATCTTTTTTTTCCAATTAGAAGGATTGATTTGCCCAATCGATACCCTAGAATTGCATCCAGTCTTTTCGATACAGGAATCATTAACTTATCCCATAGTTTTATTTGTCGTGGGGTTGGCTGACTTTGCTGGAGAATTACCTTATTACCCAGGCTAGCTAATAAACCAACACAATCTAGATAGATAAGCTTGGTTATTTCTATGGAATCTGGTAAAGTTCTTAGAATTTTCTGCTTGTTGTAGCGACGGTAATGCCCAATGGCTGTATCAAATGAGGTAAATAAAAATTGATGGGCTGGAGCCAGGATAATTAAATGTCCCTTAGTCTTAAGATGTTGGGTGACTTGAATAATTTCCTCTTTGTCTTCACGGATATGTTCTAGCACATCCAGATATAGAATCGAATCAAATAATTGTTCTTTAGCCAAAATCTTGATAGTTCCGTTTTGAGGATAACAATTATGCATGCCATGAAAGTTGATTGAGCTTTTTAAAGCCTGAAAAAGCTGCCCATCGGGTTCTAAGCATAACCACTTTTCATGGTGGATAGAGTGGAGCACCAAAGTATTTGTTCCTATTCCTGCCCCCACTTCTAAAACATCACCTTTGATATAGTCTTTTATCAAAAGGTTAATATAGTTTTTCCAATTCTGTGCTGCAGCGAACAACTCCAGTTCCGTACCAACGTATTCAAATTTGCTCATGACTGTAAGCTCCTTTATGATTTATCTGAACATCTGTAGTGCTTCTGATTCAGAGTGCATAAATATCTAGAAATGTAAAATTGGGGATGCCGACTTTATCTTTAAAAAACTATCAACGTAAGATTCATACTCTCTCATCGGAATGAAATTAGAACTGTTGCGTGCAGACAGGATAATCATACTGAAAGCAGTTCCAATCAAGACAAGTTGAAAAAGAGACAAAATTAATAAGCCGGATACGTAAGTAGCCCAACCTGGTATTCCCCAATTGGTAAGGAATTTAATTAGTAAAATGATACATAATACCAACACTAAAAGAACTGATAAAATTACCGCACTTAATAAAACTCTTGTCCCAACAATATCACCATAGACTGCGATAGAACTCAAACCGTGGGTAACAAGTGATACCATATTCATCTTAGGCTGACCAGCTAAACGTTTTGAGCGGGGAACATTGACTTCAACATAGGGAATGCGAGAACGATGAAGCCCAGAAGAGTAATGATTCCATATCTCTGAAACAACAACTACATTTCTCAATAAAGGAAATGGTACTAAGCTAAAGTTGCCAACGCTTATCTCTCTTCCTACAAGCAGCCGATAAAGATTTTTGTAAATAAAGTAAGAGAGCTTAAAACCTCTACTTTCAGAGCGCTTACTTCGCTTTGCAAAGATAATTTTACTGTTGCCTACATTTTCAGAAGCATTTAGTAAGCGTTCGATTTCAAAAGGATTATCTTCTCCATCACCATCCATCACAACAACCCAGTCACAGTTGAAGTTAAAATATATATAAGATAAGCCAATAACTATGGCTCTCTGATGCCCCAGATTGCGGCGAAGACGGAGGATACTAACTTCTCGAATCTGGTGATACTTCTGGTCAATTAGTGAATTGGGAATTGGTCTAGTTGAATAGTCATCAATAATAACAACTTCTAAGTTTGTCACATTAGGAAAAGTAGCATTATCAATTAATACTAAGAGTTGTTCTAGAGCTTCCCAATCATTAAATGATGGAATCGCAATAACAACGCTTTTGTTATGATCCGGACTAATTCTTAATTCTTGAGTCTTCATTTCATCCTTCTGTGATATTAATCCTTGAAATCGATACATACATTACCTACTTCTTTGGTCATCTGTTAAGTAGGTAGGTGGAATCAAATGTAGGATGGGTTGGCGATAGAGTAACCTATGCGGGTGTTGGGTTACGTGCCTTAACCCAACCTACACAGGTCTTATATTTAATTAGTCTCACCTACTTAGCAACTCTAGTTAAATCCATTTTATTTTTGTGGCTAAGTGAGGTTTTCTAAAATACTCTTAAAGTGAATTTTGGGAATCTATTGATTTCTGCCCTCTTCTACCTTGCAGAAAAAAATAATTCTGTACCGACTCAGGATCGGTAAAGTGTACAAGCATAAGTAATCCTACCAAACGATGGAAACTAAAAGGGAAAAGATCAAAAGCAGGGATACAAAAAATCAGAAAAATACTGAAGCCAACTAGCATTGGCTTATCTAGCTTACGTGTGGTAATCGCCCAGAGAGCAACAGGAATAGCAACAATATAATGGTGCTCATAAACTGATGGAGAAATAAGCAACCCTAATGAAATAGCATCCATTGAGTGTCCATCAAATCGGAAAACCTCGCTCCAATAGGTTTGATTCTCAGATTTAGCGGAACGACTTAACTCTTTGTAAATCTTCTCTCGGCGGATAAACCGAATGAAAAACCAAACTGCAATAAGCAAAGTAATTGTAGTTACAATAATAGGTACGAAATCAAAAGAAGTAGAAAACAGCCTATCCGGTATCTTCAAGAAATTGTAAACTACGCTATTAATACTATTGTTTCTATAAGGGGTTGGTTTACTAACAACTTTAAGGTAATCAAAAAAGAGTCGAAGTAATGTCCAATCACGTCCTAAGTTAGTCTGCGCTATAGCGATCGCAACTAATCCGATAACGGCTCCAAGAAGAAGGCGCCATTTCCTCATAGCAAGCCAGGGAAGAATTAAAATAAAAGGATACATTTTCACATGAACCCCTAGTGCTACAGCAAAACCACTAATGAAAGGGCGGGTTTGCTGGAACAGGATGCCAATCAAAAAGCAGTTTAATATCCATAAATTGGTTTGGTGAAAGTTAAACGTCCTAATAACTGAGGTGTTGAATAGAAATAAAGCTGCAACAATTAGGGAAGCAGGAACAGCTCTCAAACCTATTTTTCGAGCAAAGCTATAGGTCAAAAAGTATGCCGAAATAATTAACAACAACTGAGCACATTGGAAAAAGTAAAAAACAAGCTTCCATCCCTCATCTGCATTCTCAATCGACAAAAATGGGATGTGAGTAAATAACTGAAATAAAAATGCCATTACCTGCCCTGGTAATGGTGGGTAAACATATGGATTTCCCTGATCAATATACGGGCTTATCCCACTTACAATAGCCTTTGCGCCCTTCTCAAACGCAATATAATCCGAGTTAAATCTCCCATTAAAGGTTGATTCAGCGATATTGAACAAAAAAGTCAAACTAACAAGCAAGCCTAATAAAATCGGGAGAGCAGATGTAAAATGCTTAATTTCCCTCCTTTTAATTTCAAGCCAGGTAATTAATAGAAGAGCAAATGAAGCAAAGCCACCAAATAATTCAAAGGGTATGCCTTCCGGTCTTGTAAAATTGACAAATGGTGCTGCATCTATCTTTTTGAGTTGCCAAAGAAACAATGGAAGTATGATAGCAACGGCAATTAATAGAGTATAGAGCAAAGGGAAAAGTTTAAAGTGGATGGAGCTACCTTGTTGAGTGAAACCTCTTTGATTATCTGTATTCCTTTCGGTCATCATAATATTTGCCCTTTGACTAGCTTCACTTTTTCTACAATCAAATTTAGCTCAATTTTTGTTTGTCTCTTCTTACAAACAAAATATTTTATTTTAACTTCATAGTGCTTTTGTTACTCTTGTTCGTGTTTGTTTGAAGCAACTGAGGTTTAGTAGTATTAACGATCTTTTTTGTGGAAGCTAGTTGGTTTTTCCATCTTCAACTTAAAGGAAGCTTAAAAGCCATTGATTAAGTTCACAGCTTCGTTCCTGAAGCGATCGCAGATATTCCACTTAGCATTAGCCCAATTCCTAACCATTGAATAGTAGCCACCTTTTCTCCTAGGAAATAAGCCCCTGTGATCGTTGCTGACATAACGGTTAAACCAATCACAATAGGGTAAGCCACCGATAAATTGAACTTTCCTAGAACCAGGATGTAAAAAACAGTACTTAATCCATAAACTAAGATCCCTCCCAATAAATAGAAGTTCAGTGGACTTTGTCCTGAACCCAACTTAAGAAGGGCTTGCGCCAGAGTATTCAGCCCAACTGTAATTAGAATGAGTAAACCTGGCATAAAAAATTATGATTTGTTGTAGTGGGCTAACGGTTGGAACTCCCAAAGCGTGAGGCATTTAGGATAAGGATTTTGGACATATTTTCCCAGCAGCTTTTCCCACCAGCGGGGCGGGTGAGGCAACGATGCTACCTGAATACTTGGGCAACCGACCAGCCATGCCCCCAGGATGTCTGTATGACGGCTATCCCCAATTACGGCAACTTGCTTTGGCTTCAGTTCCATGTGCTTCATTGCCTTGTAAAATGCAGCAGGAAAAGGCTTCTTTGCTGGATTGACGGCAGGTATATCCAAATGGCTTGACCAATATTCGACTCGATAATGCCGCTTGCCATTTGACAGAAAGAAAAACTGGATTCCTGAATCTTTTGCCTGCTGGATCCAAACTTCGGCGTAGGGTGACAGATAGCGATCGTCCTCAGAAATTACTGTGTTGTCTAAGTCGAGAATGACCCCTCGAATTCCGGCTACCATTAACCGATGGATGTCAATCGATGCCAATGTGTCTACTTGAGCAGGAAGAGAACGCGCTGTCAGCGTTTTGTTCCCTTTATCCGACTGCTTCAAAATATTTGGAGCAGTTGAAAATGGCAATCTTTTGAGAATAACCGTTAAAAAATTTAGCATTAACTTTTCTGCAAATAAAGCTGCCTACAGTGCCCAATTAAGAAGCTATTCAAGCCAGCAACCCCCGGCTTTTTAGAAAGAGAACAACAAAGGTTGTTGCGACCCAAGCTAGTACGGTCAACAATAGCGGCTTATCCCCTAGCAAAATCTCTTCTGGACGCTCTGTTCGTCCACCCTCCTCGGCATCCGTGCTGCGACGAGCAATCTCCTCAGGATCACTCAGCAATTGATAGCGAAAAACTCCGTATAGCACAAAAGGCAGAGTCAGCATCATCCAGGGAGTAGAGGCTCCATGAACAACAGGTCCAGAGCTCCACAGGGCATAAGTCAGAATAGTGCCATTCGTGACCACACTTTCCATCCGACTTAGCAGGGGAAGAGAATAACGATGAAGGACTGCCCTGGACTTTTTGCCCTTGATTTCGGAAAGCCTTAGCTCGGCTTTGCGCTTTTCAATTCCCAAAAATAAAGCCAGCATCGCGGTGCAAAGCAGAAACCAGGGAGACAAGACAATGTCGGTAGCCGCCGCACCCCCAAATGCCCTCAGAATAAAACCAATTGAAATGGCAACCACGTCTAAAATGACGGTGTGTTTCAATCGAAGATTGTAAGCAACTTGGAGTAGGGCGTAGGTGAGAATTGCCAATCCCAGTCCAGGCGATCGCCACCAGCCCAAAACGAGTGCCGTCGTGAGTAAAGTTAGTGACATGGCGATCGCCGTTGGAACCGCCACTAAGCCTGCGGCAATTGGGCGCTTACACTTGACGGGATGGCGACGGTCAGACTCTACATCAATGATGTCGTTGATTAGGTAAAAGCTACTGGAAGTGAAACAGAATAGGGCAAAGGCTAACAGACTGCCGAGCAGTGTATGAACATTCAGTTCAAACGCAAATAGAGGAGCCGCAAAGACAATTAAATTTTTAGTCCACTGTCGGGGACGCAATGCCTTAATGTGTGCCAAACCCAGATTAGGAGTCTGGTCTTCAACAAAAGTTGGTTTAGAGTCCATAGTCTTTGGGATCTTTAATATTTTTGTTCACACGGTCTGAGCAATTGCTGCCACGGGAATACCTCACCTGCGTCGTTGGAGTTGGTTCATATTTGGACAACTGGCATTCAAATAGTTGAACCACTGACGGTCTGGCGGACGGTAGCGAAATCCTTCACCGCTTGCACCACACCGCCATTGAGCGGAATCAGACCCAACGCCTTCAAGTCTGCCTCTACCATCAAATGAACTAGCTGCTCAAACGTCACCGACGGCTCCCAGCCCAGCTTTGCCTTCGCCTTCGCCGGGTCACCAATCAGTAACTCCACCTCCGCTGGGCGCAGATACCGCTCATCAAACTCGACATACTCCTGCCAGTTCAGGTTCACATAGCCAAAGGCAATGTCCAAAAACTCCCGCACCGAGTAGGTCTCTCCCGTTGCCACCACATAATCATCCGGTTCCTCCTGTTGCAGCATCAGCCACATCGCCCGCACATAGTCCTTGGCATAGCCCCAATCCCGCTTGGCATCCAAGTTGCCCATGTAGAGCTTCTTCTGTTGTCCTGCGACGATGCGAGCCAGGGCACGGGTCACCTTGCGGGTGACAAAAGTTTCCCCCCGACGAGGAGACAGGATTCGTATTATATCTGTGAGACGGGCGCGAGATGAGGAGATAGAGATTTATGAAAGCAGAAACGTTTGATACCCAATTTGACCAGGGCGAAACAGTCATAGAATTTCTAGATTTA
>NZ_JBXBCF010000098.1:0-41545 GCF_056784235.1 Kovacikia sp. CALU 1929 | reverse complement strand
CGGCGACAGTCGCTGACTACCGATTTGACAATATTGGGAAACGACGATAGCATCAGACAGAATTTTTTATTTGATAGGGGTCAGAATACTATTTTCTGACCCCTTTTTTCTTGTCTTAAGCTTTCTTTCAACACTTCTGTGCTAAACCATTCTCTGAGGGGTGCGATCCGTGCTCTGCACAAGGCAAGCCAGCGCTTCCGAGATAATTGTTATGAGAAGAAGATGGGCGATCGCCTAGTGACTCGCTAGAGGATTGATTTAAACATCCTTTTAACTTGTTTGGTGAATCATCTATTTCTCTTACTTTTTGTATCGTAGTTAATCAATTCATCCAAGAATTCAACTAACAGGCTGTCACGACGGCAATAAAAACTAGAGCTATTAGTTTGGTTCAGGCAGTGTTCTTAGCCCCGCTAGGAATACGTCATTGCCCTACAAAACAAGGCTAAAGTAAATCACTACAGGCATTGCAGAGGATATAACAGATGAAGTTAACAAGAATTGTTGATTCGCTCTATTGGTGATCATGGCGATCACCATTTCAACAAATGACTAAAACTACTGTTTTTCCTGAACCTCTTCCTCAAGGAATAGTTAATTCAGAGATAACTCAAGTATGGTTATGGTGCAACTTAAACGCACCAAAGTTGTTAACTTATTTCAAGCTATCTTCTCTTTTTTAGCCGCAGTAAGTATCACAAACCATCTGAGAAGTCAGTATTCTTTTGCTGAATAACTACGCGATCGAGCCAGAAATGTACGTCAATGTTCCTGGCGATTTGCGAGAGCAAGCAGCCCAGGAAGTAGCAGAACATACCCATGAGATGCAGGATTTATCTGAGGATGAGAGCGGTAAATTGACCACAGAACATGATTGGCGGCACAAAGGTCCAGGCTTGATTTAGCGCACGCAAGATATTCAACCAGGATAGAGAACTGATGTTTATACCTCGCGGTTTTGGTGAATGCTCGATCACAACTAAACTGGGCAGAATGGTCTACTATACGGCTCAAGGAGAACCGTGGGATAAATGTAGATCAAAAGAAACATTAGTCTTCCTGCACGGCTTTGGTGGTGGTTCCTCTGCTTACGAATGGTCAAAAGTTTATCCAGCTTTTGCCGCAGAGTATCACGTCTTAGCCCCCGATTTGATTGGCTGGGGGCGATCGGATCATCCTGCCCGCAGCTACACAGCCGAAGATTACATCGCGATCGTCATAGAATTCATGGAGCAGACCTGTCCTGTTCCCACGACGGTCACTGCCTCAGCCTTGACGGCGGCATTCACCATTCGTGCCGCGATCGAACGCCCTGACTTATTCAAGTCATTAATTGTCACGACCGCTGCTGGTTTAGCTGAGTTTGGACAAGACTATCGCCGCAGCGGTTTTGCCCAGTTTGCTCAGTCTGTGAAGATACCATTCCTCAATCAACTACTTTACGGTACAGGCGTGGCAAACAGCTTTGGCATTCGTAGCTTTTTAGAGCAACGCCAGTTTGCGGATGCAGCGCGAGTTTATCCCGAAATTGTCGAAGCCTATCTGCAATCGGCTCAACGCCCCAATGCGGAGTACGCGGCACTTTCATTTGTGCGGGGAGATTTGTGCTTTGACTTGTCTCAATACATCACCAAGTTGACGGTTCCCACTGCCATGATTTGGGGCAAAGGCAGTGAGTTTACCAGCCCTGATATCGGTCGTAAACTGACTGAAATGAATCCTCAAGCCATTCGTCGCTTTTACTATCTGGACGATGTGGGATTTACGCCTCAGCTAGAGCAACCTGCGGTGACGATCGGGCTAATTCGCCAGATATTGCCCTTACTGGAGTAGAGGTTTAACTAGCCGGAGGTGACGATCGATCCTGAACTAGACCTGACATAACGTATTCCATTCAATCAACTTATTTCAGGAGTAAGAACCGATGCACAAGTTATCTCAGTATGTTCTAAGTCTTGTACTGATGATCAGTGTCAGTCTGCTGCTGCTCAGTTGGAGTCCGGCAAATGCTTCAGCCGCTCCAGTCATTCCTAATCCTAACGAGTTGGCGCAAGCTGTCGAAGACATTGAATCCCTGGATACCATGCGTACTGGGTTAGCCTCTTCCCTGGAAGGCAGTACCGAAGTACCCACGATGCAAACGATGAAAGAGGTTTGCCGTCCGGTCGGAATGCGAGCTATCCAGCTTAGCCAGGAGAATGGCTGGCAGGTCAAGCAGATTGCTAAGAAATATCGCAATCCAGATCACGCCCCAGGCAACTTGCACGACCAAATTGCGTTGGCAAAATTTAACCAAGAACCGGAGCTAGTTGGTTTTTGGGATCGAGAAACCCTGGATAAACAGATAGGAACACGCTACTACCGCCGCATTGATGTAGAAGCCAGTTGCCTTGCCTGTCATGGCTTGAAAGATCGTCGCCCGCAGTTTGTCAAAGATGGCTACCCTCAAGATTTAGCGTATAACTTCAACGTGGGAGACCTGCGCGGGATGTATGCCGTTTTCATTCCCGATGATATGCAAAAAGCAATTCAAAATGCTGTCAATGAATGATGATCCTAATTAATTCAAAGAGTCGTGCAAATGAAACCTGTTTTACGTTTTATCAGATCAACATTCATACTCGGAATGCTAGTCTGGGCGCTGACGATCAATCTGGCGATCGCTCCAGCTCAGGCTGCCATTCGTCAACTTGAAGAAGCACCGGGGCAGATGGTTTACCAGTCTCGCCAAACCCTCAAAGATCAGCAGGGCAGTAGTTGGCAAGCGATCGCCTTCAAACGCATTCGCCCCGATGATACATCCGTGATCTACTTGCGTCTCGTTGGGTTTCCAGGCACCGCAAACCTCGATCACTCGCAGCCGCTAACGCTCACCAACTCGATGGGCAAAACATTGACCGCTGCCGATGTATCCCACGATATGTTTACGGATCAAACCCAAATGGAACCTGATGTCGGACAGTATGATCTACAGCCGATCTTGATGCAGCTAGAGTTATCGATTCCGCTACGACTCACCCTTGCAACCCTCGACCAGTCAGAGATCACCCTGAATGTCTCTCCTGCTGTGGTTGAAGAATGGCGATCGCTGACTGGTCAAAAATAAGCACTCTATGGCTAGGCAGCCATAGAACGATAAAGCGATTTTAAGATATGCTAATACTTTGGAGATAATCATCATGAGTCCAGACAGTCTAGCCGCTCTCAAGCCCTATCTCAGCTTTTTCCACCCGATTACCATGTGGATCTTGTTGGCGGTTGCGCTCTATGTAATGTATCTGGGTGTGCAAGTTCGGCGGGCGCGGTTGGCAGACGGGGAACTCAAGAAAGAACTGGTAAAGGGTCGGTTTGCGATCCGCCACCACCAAATTGGCTCCATCCTCCTGGCACTGATGGTGATAGGGGCGATCGGCGGTATCACTGTGACCTACCTCAACAATGGCAAGATTGTGATTGGTCCCCACCTGTTTGCAGGGTTAGGAATGGTGGGGTTGGTTTCCACCTCTGCCGCGCTGGTTCCCTTTATGCAAAAGCATGACTGGGTTCGCAGCATCCACGTTTCGCTAAATCTAATTCTGTTGGGATTGTTTGGCTGGCAGGCTATAACCGGGGTGCAAATTGTGCAAAAGATTTTAAGTCAGATGATGCAGGCTCCTGCGTGACTATGATTCACAAAGACACCCTAGCGAATAGAATTCGCGGCTATACAAATCAAGCCCGCCTAAGCGGACTGAGGATTTTGAAACCCGCTCAGGCGGTTTTAGATTGTGTAGGTGCGGTTTTAACCGCCGCTCCCTCAAACGTAAGATACGCCCGTTCAATAATTTGGAGACCAACGGTATGCAGACCATGCCCATCAACATCGGAATTGAGGAAAAGGATCGTCGCGAGATTGCTCAAGGGCTTTCCAACCTACTGGCGGATACTTACACCCTGTACTTGAAGACCCATAACTTCCACTGGAATGTCATAGGACCGATGTTTCGGACATTGCATCTCATGTTTGAAGAGCAGTATAACGAGTTGGCTTTGGCAGTGGATCTAATCGCTGAACGCATTCGAGCGATCGGGTTTCCGGCTCCAGGCACTTACAAGGAATTTGCCAAGCTCTCTTCAATCAGCGAAGAGGATGGTGTTCCGAGTGCTGAAGACATGATCCGCAAGTTAGTGGAAGGTCAGGAAGCCGTTGTCCGCACAGCGCGATCGCTCTTCCTTGTGTTGGAAGGCTCGCATGACGAGCCAACCGCAGACTTGCTCACCCAACGCATGCAGGTTCATGAGAAGACGGCTTGGATGTTGAGAAGCTTACTGGCAGAGTAGCGCTGAATGCGCGATCGCCTAGCCTAAACCATAACTTTGACCACCCGTCTTTTGACAATCCTATTGCGAGGAGCTATTAAACACTCGTACAGATTCAGACTAAAAAACTGGAATCTGCATCAGTTCCAAAGCTTTGTTTATTCATCTGTGTTTGAGGTAAGCATCCGTGAAAAATATCCGGCTTGGTCTTGCATCTGGAGCAATTGCTGTTTTGAGTACTGTCCTGGTTCCTGTTTTAACCGATATTCCCAGGGCGTTTGCTCAGCATCGTGAGGCGATGCCCCAGTCCACCACAGTGGGTCAGGGCCAGACGATTGTGATGCACTTGAACCACAGCACGGATGATCTGCATGCTGCATTTATGGCACTAAAGTTAGGGACAAACTTGCGGAAGCAGGGCGCACAGGTGATGTTGGTGTTGACTCTGGAAGGAGTTCGTATTGCTGACAAAAATCAACCGCTTGATTTACGTTGGGGAAGCAATCCCATGACCCTTGCCGAACTCTATGAGCAGTTTGTTGCGGCTGGTGGCAAAGTGATGGTGTGTCCCATGTGTGCAGAAGCCGTTGGCATCGGTGCAGATGACTTACGTACAGGTGCCCAGTTAGCCCAGGGAAACCAGGATATTGCCAACCTGATTCTGGCTGCCGATAAAGTTGTAGATTTCTAGTCAGGTTTGATACTGCTGAGCGATCGCCTAAACCATAGCTTTGACCATCCGTCTTTTGACAATCCTGTTCAGACGTTATGCCGGTTATCGGTAGGAGTGCAACTGTAAAGCTGTCTGTAGGATGTGATCGCACTCAGGTTCAGCATTAGATAATATTAAAAAGCCTGTGTGATTCTCCAGCATCGTACTTGAGTAACTCGGTAAATGTCTGAGTCAAGTCTGAATACTGGCTAGATAGGCGAAAAGCCATTGGGGAGATAGATTGGTGAGTGATCCAGGCAATGAGAAAAAAGGCAATTTCTGGACGACCCTCCCTGGAATTCTAACTGGGTTAGCTGCACTGATTACCGCAACTGCGGGGTTCTTAGCAATTATAGATGGGAAGAATCCTCAGCCTAATGGCCAAGAGTCTCCGACCTCAAAGCCTTCCAATTCAGGGAACTTACCTTCGACAACTCTCTCTCCTGAATTCACTCAAACCCCTAATCCTGAAACTACTCCTGCTTCAGTAGCAGGCAACTGGGAGTGGGAAGGAGTTGGAGCCACGACTCTGCAACAGAATGGCAATGAAGTCACGGGTCTTGTGCGCTACTATGAGCCTCCTGTGCCTGGACTGACTGCCTCCCTGCAAGGCAACTTCAATCAGCGCGAATTGACGTTTGTCTGGTGGTTTACGCAAGGACCCAGTAGTCCACAAAATCCCCAAGGAGAGGGCACGCTGACTTTGAGTGCAGATGGTCGAACCCTCAATGGAATGTTTACCGATCGCGCCAAGGGTGCTGTTCGTTATCCCTGGACTCTGAAGCGCTTTTCCCCCTAAGCTCCCTGGAGAAAGATAGATCTTATTGCTATGGAGAAAATTTGCTGTTACTTAATCAGAAGTTACAATTGCCGAGAGAGGTATATCTATGTCAAACCAGCATAATCCTGAAGCATTGAGCGTAAAGCACATAGCCGCTTGCGCTCTCAATAAACGAATTCCTCTCTCATTGACAAACGACATCTACAATAATGGCAAACCGAATGAGCCTTCTCTCCGGAAGCAGTTGGAGTTTATTTACAATGAGTGGAAAAAGAAAACAATAGTGGATGCTCGTTGGTTAGGGGCTGCCGGTGTGGAGTTTTGTTTTGACGGCAAGGCTTTCTTGGTAGACCCTTACTTGACCAGAACCGTGACTTCTACTGACGCTGCAGTAGAGGGTTTGATTGATACCTTGGGAGAATTAGGTGACTCGGCGGCAGAGTGGGTAAGTGGCGAAATAGAGCGTGCGTTCGGTGGCAAGGCAGATAATATTTTTGAACGATTTGGGAAAAAGGCTAAGCGCTTTCTAGAAAAGACCATAGGGTTGCCAGCCAAAGATGCAGCAAAGTGGATACGTGAAAATCCAGGGGAAGCAGTAGGTGTATTAGTCGGATCTCCAGCCAGCCTATTAGACTTAGGGTTTGAATCAGGATACGCTGGAATAGCGCTGGGCTTAGATTGGGGAGAAGAATTATTAAGTGATGTCGGTATGGTCAATCCCGAAACCTATCTTTGGCCAGTTCAAAAATATGTTCAGCAATTGAAGCAAAGCAGAACACCAATCTACGCCATAATGGTCGGACATACCCACTGGGATCACTGTGCAGATGTTCCATTCCTCATGAAAGAGCACCAGGCACAGTTTCGTTCTATGCCCAAGGTATGGGGAACGGTCAGTATGAAAAACCTGCTGACACATTTTCATTATGATGGGGCCTCAATTTTTAGATTGGTCGAAATTGATGCTCCTTTGCTGGAAGGAACGACCTCTACCATCTACATAAATGAAGACAGAAGCAAGTCAGTGGAGATGACTCCCTACCTGGCGACTCACAATGATCCTGTAACCCTGACTGGCAATATCAGCGCTGACAAAAAGCCGGAACGGGTCAGGGAATACAAGCTGGGGGAGATGATCTCATTCAAACTGAAATTCCAGGATGGATGTAAGGTCACAACTATATATGTTGGTCCAGCTAGCAATCATCCTGCCTTAGCAACGGTCAAGAAAGATGCTGAAAAGATCGATGCAGCCTTTTTGTCTGTCACCGATTGGATCAAATTTAATCGGGATCCATCCGGAGAGCAGGCTGGGGTGAATCAAGTTTTAGAACATCTCGCCCCAGCCACTCTGTATCCGATCCACTTTGACGATGCTCTGGTTAAACTTCCCTCGCCCCCATTACGTGCATGGCGGGTACCCAAGGATATTCCCTATGGATTTTACTTTGGTTTGGGAGTGACCGGTTTAGGAGACGAGGACGCCAATAAAGAATTCAAGCGCTTTACGGATCAGATCTCACAGAAAGTCACGCTAAAAATACCAACGATGTTCACATCCTTTCCTGTCATGGGTCAAATAGTTAAGGATTAACAGCCTGAATCTCACGGCGGGGATTCATGATGTCCCGTGAATCCAGGATCAATCGCTCACCAACGAAAGGATTATAGATTTCCAGTCGTCCATTGCCTGGTGCCGTTGCATATTTCACACCTGTAAAGCGGAAGTTTTGATCTACCTCACTCACATCAATCAGTGGCATATTCTTTAGGAGATCAGGCTCCTGAAAATCAGTATGAACATCAGCTAACTCAATAGCTCTACCGCTGTGATCTCGTATCTCCATAATGGATTTATCCGAGTCTTTTGCACCAACTTTTTCGTCTAGTTTGAGTGTGTCTCCGCTCACTGCAAACTTGTACCAATAGTCATGAGTACCGCTATCATCCGTCAAGTTAGGAAAATGTGACTCTGGATTGAAGTCCTTAACTCTCTGAGCTAGGGCAGACACATTGCCAAACATATATCCAGGTACAATTTCCCAAAAACCTCTTCCATATTCACGCAGTTGACCTTCCTTCTTCTGCTTACTAACTTTAGCAAGGATGACATAGAATCCATGCCAATCCCTTAAGTCATAGATTATGAAGGGTGCTCTACCAATTTGGAAGGTAGCCTTTTTAGATTCTGGAAGAGCCTTCCATTCAGGAGGATATTCTTGTGGAAACTTCATCTTCTGTTTATCGCCACCATCGGGATCGTGCATATACCCATAGCTGAAGTTCTTATACGTCCATATATTCTTGCTCTGGAAGGTCCATTCCTTATTTCCACGCATAACGAGAATTTCATTGTGCATTCTCTCAAAGTCATCCCCATCATTACCCCAATCTCTTCCTATGTCACCTTTAGGAATCACAGTATACGGAACTGATATAAAGTGGTATTCTCTAGACGTTCTACTTAACTTCTCCCCAACTGTTATATCTTGAAAATAGTGAGTGTAATGCCCACCAGCTGAATTAAGAAAATCAGGAGTGCAAAAATAAAGTTCCGGCGACGAACTAAATATTCCATTTATATGCCGAGAATAACCCTCGCCTGCATCATCAAAATATATTTGCCAGTTGCTTATCATAGGATAGTGGTCTTTTGTGTAGATAGTGTTAATCCGGACCCAATACCCTTGATGCTTATTATGCAGAAAGTCGTCAAGCGAGTCCGGTAGAACGTAGTTTGTACGGCTCATCATCAGAGCAGTCCATAAGGCATAACCCCCTTGAATCCCCATGCTTCTAAAGTCATATCTACTTGTTGATTTTTCATTAGTTGCTGTGTTTATCTCATCATTAAATGCATAGGCTCCAGACATCATGCCAATCATGTCCATCATGTAGTCATTGCTACCAATGCCATATATGCGTCGATTGTCCCAATTGCGCCGCATTGGAGCTATCCGTTTACATTCAAAAGACTGAAATGTGAATTTAGTAATTAGGAATTCCATGGCGTTTTGAGCGGCTAGCTTTAATCTTTGACCACTATCTGTTTGGCATAAGGCATTGGCACCTATGTACAGATTCAGGATAACGCGCATTGACAAAGACTCATAGGGCCGTGCATTCTCTTCAAACATACCATTGTGAAGAACTCGCCCTAATGCCTGGAACAAGAGGTTCTCTACTTTTCCACCTTCATTCTTGTAATGTCCAGGATTCTGGCTGTATAGTCTTTCAATACGTCGATCAAAACGAGGATGACTTCGATTATTCTTGGCAAGTAAGTTGCCGACCCAATACACATACTGATTGATTAAGTACTTCCATGAGTGAATCATTAGTACATGGTTTTCAGTTTCAGGGGCATGAACGCTGAGGCCAGTGTCATAGACTCTATTTAATCCTTGTCCTGACCATGTTGCAACTGCGTCATTAGTTGGGTTTCCAGCGTCACAGCTACATCCCCCTTTCCCCTTTTGACAGATTATTGACCACACCATATCCTTAGTCAGAAGGTCAGCATCATCCACAAAAGTAAAAAGAATGGTCGCCAGAAGAGTTAAAACCATATCATAGTCACGCTTAGATCCCAAGGTTAAGGCTCCAATTTCCATTTCGGTGTCAGTTCCAATTTCTTGATAGGAAGTAATCGTTTGTAGATACTTGCTTACTTGATCGAGAAACTGATCGCGACCTCCCATCTTTCCGCAAATAACGGCATCGAATTTAGCGATTCCTTTACTCTGCAATTTCAGTAGATAAAATCCAGATCCTATGTAGCTCAAGGCAAAGTTTCGGGGTTTTTTCTCTTCCCATAGATACACTGACAGGTCTGCACCCTTGTGATGAAATTGCCAGATATGCGCCAAGGCAATATTATCCATCCGCTCCCATCTTTTCTGAACTAGATCTAACGATTTTTTGAGTGATATTGGGGCATGTTTAGGGTCTTGAATGCCGAGGATATCTTTTTTCACAGAAACGGGAAAAGACTTGTCACTGCAAGTAGTCCGAATTGCCAGAGGGCGTATATTTAAAGTCATCTTACTTCTCCACAAATGACTAAAAAAGTCGCTAAAATCTCTCGATAGTCGATCCCGAATCTATTACTGAAGGTGGATTTTTTATTGAAATCGTTCAGAGGTCGTTCTACTGCAACGCGATCAAAATAGGAACCAACCCTTGTCCTTCCTTAAGTGGGCGTAGCGCTTTTCCAATTACAGTTCCAAAAGCTTTGGTAGAATCAGTGGCTTTCATCGCATGACCAAGAGTTGGAGAAGTTGTCAATAAATCGCCAACTTCAATGGGGGCATATTGGGCATCAACTTTGCAGTAAACTTTACCCATCAATGCCACCGGCATTCGGTTGTTCTGTCCTGGCTGCCGATCCAACACCATCCCTGGCTTAAGATCACCAGCACCAGAAATCACACCTGCCACTTTCTTATCATAGGCATCGCTGCTGGGACGTAATCCTCCTGCTTCATCAATAACCATCACCGTTCCAGGTTCAACGGCTTCAGAAACTGCAATATCAAAATCTTCAGCACAGTCAGCATTCAACAGGGCAATATCTCCTTTATTCCCATCAAGCTGAATAGTTTGTTTGCCGCTGGAATTATTGACGAAGACATCACCAGCAAAGAAAAATCTAGAATTTTTTCCGTCCAGACACATCGTGACTGATGAACCATTACCTGCAAAGATGCGACCTGAATCTCCAGCAAGTTGAATAGTTTGCTGCTCCTGCCTACTGCCTAAGTGGTTTCCTAGATAAATACGTCCAACGTTACCATCTAGCCGAACAGAGTTCTGAAGTTGTTCACTTCTTGCTGTGACCTCACGACCTGTGACAGACTGAGCAAAGACAATTCCTTCTACGGCATCTAATTCAATCGTTGATTTTAGGGCAGCAGCATCTTTCTTAATCTGAATTTTTCCTGTGAAAGTTGGAGAGTCTTGTCCAGGCATCTTATTTACCTCCTTGATTTATTGAACACACTTCTCATGCATTGTGCATGAAAACTTCTATTCCACTGTCAGAGATGCCTAGGCAACCCAACCAAGGGTTTCTGGAACATGCGATCCGTCAGAGGAATAGGTTCCTCCATCTGCTAAAATAACGACCTCATCAAGCCGGATTTCAGATCCAGTTTTGGTGACATTACAAATTCTCAGTTCTGGCGTTTCGGGTCCTTTGTAGGTTTGTGTCATTGGCAGGACAATGACCGTTGACATCTCTGTCTCAAAAGGTGGATCGAAGGCGACTTTCTTCCAAGCCTCTGCAGTCCGGTCTTCACTTAGCATTAAACTGCCAAACCGCATCCCAATTTCTGGCATCATCCTTCCACCTCCTTCACCGTTATGGTTGGCAGAGTATGGAGAAACTAGCTTTCCTCTTAGCTTCGACCCTTGTCGGAACTATCCGATTTTTCCAGCTCAATTACAATCCAATTATCTCTTATCAGATCGGGCAGAAGTTGTTACGTTTGAAAAGTTTATTCTTTTAGCGCCAACACTCTTTGGTCATGTAACAGTTCATCGCTTTAAAGGAAGTTAAACTAAGGCTCAGGCTACGATAAATCGAGCCCGTCGCGCAGCATAACCAATCGCTGAACCGGAACCGAGCAAAGGTTATCTGTGGAGTGGCAAAGGTTATCGCCGTCTAGTTAGCTCAATCGTTAGCATTCTTGGAAACTCCGTGAAGATTCGAGAAGCTACAGCAGTCGATTCCGAACCGATCAGGAATTTACATCTTGACGCTTTTGGCAAAGAGGAAGGCCCTACTGTATCAGGGCTGGCGATTGATTTGTTAACAGATGAGACCGCAAAACCTTTGCTTGCCTTGATTGCCGAAAACAGAACAGATATTGTTGGTAGCATCATATTCAGCACCGTAGAGGTGAAAGGCAGCGAGGGGATAGTCGCCTATATTCTCGCGCCGCTGGCGGTAGCAAGCGCCTTTCAGAGAAGGGGGGTGGGGCGTGCACTTATCGAGTGCGGACTGCAAATGCTGAAAGATAGAGGCACCGACCTAGTGTTTGCTCTAGGAGATCCGAGGTATTACAGCCGGTATGGCTTTACCCATAATCACCATGTCTCTCCGCCCTACGAACTGCCATATCGCGAGGCATGGATGGCGATCTCGCTGAAGGGTAATGCGCTTGAGTCGGCAAGTGGTCAGATCCTATGCGCTCGCTCACTTAATGCTCCAGAGCACTGGTGAAAATTGCTAACGCTGCGGTTGCAGCGGCTTGACGAGCGATTAGTAAGCGGTCAGCAAGCAGGTTAAGGAAATGATTACTGAGCGATCGCCTCTCCTGCGGTTTTCCAGCCTGCAAAACTCGGCGGAAACCCCCGAACATTGTCGTAGCCTAACAAGTGCAATGTCATCACTCCCATTGCCGATCGATAACCCGTTGAACAGTACAACACGACAGGGTGATCGGTGGGAATTTGATTTAAATTGTGAGCCATCTGCTGGAGCGGGATATTAGTTGCACCAGGGATATGACCAGACCGATACTCAGAGGGCGATCGCACATCAACTAATAACGGTTGACGGTTTGCTATCAGATTTTTCAACGCTTCGACGTTGCTGATCGTGTAATATCCCGATGGCATCGACATCAGATACTCATTTACGGCTGATTCCAATCTGGGAAACCCTTGTGGATCTGATAGAACCTTAGTGTCAGTCATTGCGGCTGATGCAGGGAGATTTGCCGCCATGATCGGGTTTTGCCCAACACCGGACAAAAGACAAACCCATAGGGCGAATCCCAGCAATATCGTCTGAATTGACTTCTTGAATAGCATAGATTTCTCCCGAAATGGGTATTTCTGAATTATCCCACCTTCTCATCATCCCTCCCTCTGTCGGCGGGTCGCAATTCCAGCAATATGAGAGCTGACAATCGGAATAGATAGCCAAAATGATTCATAATTCACAGACTCAAAGCCTGCTGCTTCAAGATACATCCAAGTTTCCCGGTTTGGGTGACAGTGATCAAACACCGTCTTCCAGACTGGAGTAATCCCTTCTTGAACCGTGCGAGTGCAGGTGCCATCGGTCGCGGCAACGTGTTCGATGAAGACAAACGTGCCACCCGGTTTGAGAACTCGTTGAATGTCCTTCAAAGTAGCATCAGTGTCAGTTACAGAACAAAGGACATAGGTACTGACCACAGTGTCAACGCTGGCATTTTCAACAGGCAATGTCTCAGCCCGTTCTCCGTGCAGTTTAATATTTTTGAGTCCGTGACGATCTGCTTCTTGATGAATGTAGGGGTGCATAAAGGGGTTAGGTTCCACCCCAATCCAGTCGATGTCGATTGGGTAATAGGAGAGATTTGCGCCTGCACCGGGGCCAATTTCCAACACTCTGCCCTGCAAGTTGCTCAGCAGCGATCGCTTCAGTTCTGCCATCGTGGCATAGTCTTGACAATCGTTCAGCTTGATCGCCTCATCATTAGCATGGTTGGCTTTTGCCATGCCCCAGGCAAGTAACCGTTGATGCCAACTTTGCAGGCTTGATCCGTTCATAAGTTTGCTCACAATAAGTAGAGACTATTCCCAATTTGTTCAACTTGTAATGTTTTTTACCTATTTTCCCCATGCTAGCTTTGCTCAGTATCCCTAAGCATCCAGCCTCCTTATTATTGCTACCTTTTTCAATCGAGTTCTGACAGGAATGGCGATCGCAAAAATAATGCATTCCCTCTAAGCTCGTGGTAGTGTTTCAGATGTGTTGTTTCAGGTTAAATGAGTAAACCAAATTCCAGTCGGTTGATCAATAGCCCAATCACCACATCATGCATCAGCACTGACTTGGAAAAGCAAATTGTTTTGCGAACCAGTCGCTTAATCCGAGTCCGTAAGGTTAGATGCTTGCGCTCAATCCTCTGGGTATTGCGTTTACCAATTGTATGGAGAGCAGGTTCTAAATGCCGTTCATAAGCGCCCCAACCATCGGTGTAGAACTGCATAATGCCAAAGGGTTCTAACAACGCTTTGAGTTCAAGGAAAGCTTGACCTTCGTGGGATGCTAACACATACGCCAACACTTTTCTCGTCCCGTGGTCAATCGCTAACCACAACCATCGTTGCTGATGCTTTGATTGCACATAGCTCCACATTTCATCCATCTCTGCCTCTACCTCTAAATCCTCTGCCCGACAAAGCCGGACAATGGTTTGATAAGGTTCAAGTTCGACTAGAACTGCTTCATTGACTGCTTGCAGATGCGGGTCTTTTTTTTAACTCCTCAATCACTGTCGTCGGGCTAATGCCCAGCACACGAGCCGTATCCCGAATGCCACTGCCATTGATCGCCATGTCACTAATTTGTCGCTTCACATCCGGCAAATAGCCTTGGTAACTATACTCTCGAATGAAGCTGCTCCGACTGCACGCTGGATTTTGGCAACGATAGCGTTGCTTGCCTGCGGCGGTAGTCCCATGCTTAATCACCTCAATTCCATCACAATCAGGACAATGAATCGGTTCCAACACCATCGATCCACCCCACAAGATAGCCTGCTGTTCTCAGCACAGCTTATCTTAAATGAAAACAACACGTCTAGAACATTACCTGCGGGGTTATTAAATCCAGGATCATAGGCATCCGGCAAAGGTTGCCCCCCTTGCTCAACCCAATCGATCACCGTTGTGGGATGCATTGCCTTAACCCGTTCGATCGCTCGAAACCCTGAACCATTAACACCCATTTTGAGGCATTTCATCTGGGTATCCTTGCGGAGGGTCATAGAGGTCAATCAATTGGCGAGCACAATCAACACAGATGTGATTTTGCTTACCTCTTTTCTTCCCATTTGTACGGATATGAGTGGAGACGCATTCAGGACATTGCATGAAAATTCCCCTAATTCATACCTGTATTCTGCAACGCCCAAAAATATCGTAACGGTTCTTAAGTTGCCAGATAGCAATGACAGTCAGGCTTGGCAATGAGCGATTCAGCTAACGCATTCAGTGCTGTAGCTGCCAGCAGTCCTCCACCCAATGCACCGTCGATCGTGATAAACGGCACCCCCGATCGCATCAGTTGTCGTTTGGCAGTCGGCGCATGGCTAAAACCGATCGGCATCCCGATCACCAGGGCAGGCTGAATGGCTTGCTGCTGAATCGCCTGACACACGGCTAGCAAAATTGAGGGTGCGTAGCCAATGACCAGAATGCACCCCCCTGGACATTGGCTTAACCGTTCTATCCAAGTGTGTTGTTGCCAGAATGCTGCCTCTGCATCCCGTGCCGTTGTGATATGAGGGTCATCGATCAGGGTGATGGTCTCACATCCCAAATGGCGTAGCCGAGGTTGATCCAGAGCGGCTGTCACGACAGGCACATCTGCAACAATCGAACAGCTTGCTTTCAGGGCTTCTCGGCTGGCGGCGATCGCTCCTTTCCCCACTTGCACAAACGGCACCAGACTCACATCGCCACATGCCAGCAACAACTGAGAGAGCAGATCTACCTCAATCTCAGAGCGATCGCTCAAGTCTGGCAATAACCCTTGCAGCGATTCCTGAAATGATTCGGGGTGAGTGTGAACGTCGGCATCAATTCCATTCCACAGGTCTTCAAACTGATTCAGGTGAGTTTGAGTCTGCACCTCTAGCTGTTTCAAGCTTGCCAGCACCTCTGCCTGAGTGGCTTGACAGGCGCGATCTCGTCCCAACAGTCGTTCGAGGGCGGATGCCGTCTGGCGTAATTGGGTGATTTGCTGAATCACCGTTTGATACTGTCGATGTAGTTGCGTTAGTAGCGTGGTTGGCGCATCATCACCTGCATCCGTTTCCAGCAGTTTTTGAATATGAGCCAACTGAAACCCCTGCTGTTTCAGGGCAACAATGCGCTTCAGTCGTTGCACATCTGAATCGGTATAGAGCCGATAGTTTCCGGGCGATCGCGCCGGTTGCGGCAGCAAACCCAACTGGTGGTAATGGCGTACCATCCGAGGCGTAATTCCACTGCCAACGGCATCGGTGAGTTCTTTGATGGTCCTCATGGGAGTGGGGAGTGGGGAGTGGAAGGAACGTGTCCACAGGGTCGTTGGGTAGAGAAAATCATCGGGTAGTTTTTCCCAGACCACCTTATAGGCTGAGGTTTGCGGTTGTGGTGGAAGGCATGGCGATCTCGTCCAGGGAGTTCATTTCTTTCCTACTGTATCGCATCCACCACTTGACATTAACATCAATGTCAAGGTTTAACCTGGAAACAGTGTTTTGGATAGTGCCCATGCTCTACCCTGCTCGTCTGACGCGATTCGCTACGGATCATCCGGAGGCGATCGCCGCATTGCTCTGTGGCACCCTGGTACTCCTGGGCTGGAGTGCTTTGCAGTTGCATTGGGTGGGGTTGGCACTGGTGCTCCTGCCTGCTGCCTATGTCATTGGTGGTTTTGCAAGTGCTCGTGAAGGATTGACCACATTACTCCAGGAAAAAGAACTGGATGTGGATCTGTTGATGATTGTGGCAGCCCTGGGAGCCGCTTTCCTGGGACTCTGGCGACGGGAATACTATTTGATTGTGGATGGAGCCGTGCTGATCCTGATTTTTGCCATCAGTGGGGCGTTGGAAGGCTATGCCATGCAGCGAACGGAGCGTAGCATTCGCAGTCTGATGAGTCTGACAACGGATGCGGCAAGAATTGTGGTCGATGGGCAGGAACAATTAATACCCGTTGCAGAACTACGGATCGGCGATCGCATTCGGGTCAAACCAGGAGAATTGATGCCAACGGATGCGGTGATTTTGGAGGGAGAGACGGCTCTCAATGAAGCCGCGATTACTGGCGAATCTCTTCCCGTTGAGAAGACGATCGGAGATGAGGTATTTGCGGGAACCTTAAATGGCTATGGAGCCTTACTGCTGAAGGTACATCAACCGCCCGAAAGCAGCTTGCTGCAACGTATTATTCGCGTTGTAGAGCAGGCACAGACCGAGAAGCCAAAATCGCAGCAATTCATTGAACGCTTTGAGCGGGGCTATGCCCGTGTGGTGGTTTTGGTGGGGATTCTGCTGGCAATTCTGCCGCCTTTTCTTTGGGAATGGAGCTGGGAAACGACTATCTACCGGGCATTAATCTTTCTGGTTGTTGCGTCGCCTTGCGCTCTGGTAGCAGCCATTATGCCCACGCTATTATCTGGCATTGCCAATGGAGCACGCCAGGGCATTTTATTTAAAAGTGGTGCCCAGTTGGAATTGATTGGCAGGGTCAGAGTGATCGCCTTTGACAAAACGGGAACCTTGACCACTGGAAAACCCCAGGTTTACAAAGTTATTCCAGCAAACGGATACATAGAGGCAGAGGTTCTAGACCTTGCCGCTGCATTAGAGACCTATTCAGAGCACCCCATCGGACAAGCTATTTGCCAGTATGCCACTCAAGTATTACCCACAACCCATCTATGCTTGACCTCTGTACAGGCACAGCCAGGACGGGGAATTACCGGATTAAAAGGAAACACTCCCGTTTGCGTTGGGAAAGCAGCTTTTGTTCAATCCACAGTTCAAACAGTGCCACCAAATTTGTTGTTAATGACAAATCACTTGGAACAGGATGGCAAAACCGTGGTTTGGGTAGCTGAAGCTGGCGAGGTATTGGGATTAATTGCGATCGCCGATACCATTCGACCGGAAGCAATCGCTGCGATCGCTCAACTAAAACGAATGGGAATTGAAGCGATCATTATGCTTACAGGTGACAATCAGCAAACTGCAAACAGTGTGGCTCAGACCATTGGCATCGATCAAGTCTATGCAGAATTGCTACCAAAGGAGAAGCTTCAGATTATTCAACAACTCCAGCAGCAATATAAAACGGTTGCAATGGTTGGAGATGGAATTAATGATGCGCCTGCACTGGCTCAAGCTACGGTTGGCATCGCTATGGGAGTCGCTGGAAGTGATGTCGCTCTAGAAACCGCAGATATTGTGTTGATGACCGATCGCCTGGAAAAAATTGCAACAGCGATTCATTTGGGACAGCGTTCTCAAACCGTGGTTAGACAAAATATTACTTTTGCACTCAGTTTTATCCTGCTCCTGATCACAACCAATTTTATCGGCAATATCACATTACCCCTGGGGGTGATTGGACATGAAGGCTCGACCGTCTTGGTGATTTTGAGTGGATTGCGGTTATTAAGAGGATGACCAACCTGTTGCATCACGTAGATAGTTTCAAGATGCGATATTGCACCTCCTGATCAAAAATCCTGCAACCATTCAATTAAATGATCACCGACGCGCAACGCATTGGCGATGATGGGAGCGAACCGACGAAAGCCGATGACAGCCAGCCAGCTCAAATCAATGAGGTGTATTGCCTTTGGGGGGCGCAATGACTTAATGAGTTTTGGTTGCGATCCGTTTAAGGCGATCGCTGCATAAGTTCTAAAACTGTCCCGCATGGATGAGTGTCAACTTTCATTCATGTGGAACCGCAAATATGTCTACTACACTTCAGGTTAATCCTCCCCTGAACGATCAGTCGGGTTGGGATCAAGAACCCTATTTTTCTACGATTCAGTTGGCTGACATCAATGGAGACAAGAAAGCTGAGTTAGTGGCTCGGGGTGTCGCTGGCATTCGAGTTTGGCAATTTGACCAACAGTGGCAGGAACATGGCTCCGTGCTGCCCCTGAGTGATGCGGCGGGTTGGAATGGCAAACCCTACTATGCCACGATTCAGTTTGCTGACGTGGATGGCGATGGCAAAGCCGAACTGATTGCCCGCAGCGTTGCCGGATTACAAATCTGGAAATTTGAGCAGGGTTGGCAAGTCGTTGGCACAACGTTAACCGATCTGAGTGACAGTTCGGGTTGGAATCAGGAACCGTACTACTCCACGATTCAATTCGCCGATCTGGATGGGGATGGCAAAGCGGAATTGATTGCCCGTGGAATTGCAGGTGTGATGGTGTGGAAATTTGCCCCCAGCGGCTGGCAAAAATTGCCGGGTGTCCTGCCTCTGAGTGATGCCGATCGCTGGAATGAGAAGCCTTACTATTCCACGATGCAATGTGCGGATGTAGATGGCGATGGTAAAGCCGAACTGATCGCCCGCACGGGTTCAGGGGTGAGAGTGTGGAAATTTGACCAGGGCTGGCAAGTGATTGGCACCATGCTGACTGATCTGAGTGATAGTGCGGGCTGGAATCAGGAACCGTACTACTCGACGATGCAATGTGCCGATATTGATGGCGATGGCAAAGCAGAATTGATTGCCCGTGGTAGCGCGGGTGTGCGGTTGTGGAAATTTGACTCCAGCGGCTGGCAACCGTTGGGTGCCGTCCTGCCCCTGAATGATGCGAGTGGCTGGAATCAACCCCAGTATTACTCTACGCTGCGAGCGATCGATGTGAACGGGGACGGCAAAGCGGAACTGATCGCCCGTGGCAGCGCGGGTATCCTGGTCTGGACGTGGAAACAGGATAGCTGGCAATCGTTTGAGACTTTGCCTGCGCTGAATGATGCGGCGGGCTGGAATCGGAAGCAGTATTATTCCACGCTGCAATTCGCCAATATTGATGGGAATGGCAAACTAGCGGTCGTGGCGCGTGGCTCGGCGGGCATTCATACCCATTTCATCCGTGGGGCAAAGAATGGCGCATTTAATGCCGAAGTGCAGGATACAAGCAATGCCTTGACTGATTTTGATCTGTGTCTGGCGATCGCCCAACAAGCCATCAACTCGCAAATGAAGTTTGCCTGGAAAGCCTGGAAAGTAAGGAAAAACATAGGCAGGACGATCGAGATCTTTAAGCCCGTGAAAACAGAAACTGGCACGAAACCCTCCAAATATGGCTTGAGTGTGGTGCTGGCGGAACCGCATCTCGACTTGAGTGTGCAGAATGTCAAACTGGGACAGGTCAAAGTGACACTAACGCTCACCTCTGGCACGGTGAAATATCTGGATGAAGCCACGGAAGAGGCAGCGACCTATCCGGTTTCCAACTGGAAGATTTCCTTTGTCACGGATCTGAGCAAGAAAACAGTAGACACCAAGATTCTGGCGGCGATCGATGCGGTTTCAGCCGAAGCCGCCCAAACCCTGATTCAACAATCGGGGCTACCAGAATCGGTGTTTTCCATTGAGTTTCTCTTCTTGAAATTGACCAACGTCAACTGTTTGTTATTAGACAACAAAAATGTTGAGATTCCGGCGGATGTGCCCGATGCCGCCAAAGAGCGGGCGCTGAGTTCCCTCAATGCCTTGCTGCAAGGTGAAATGGGTGAGTTTATGCTCGGTACGGTCGTCCGACGTAACAAAGATCAGGCAACGCCCACCTTTGCCATGACGGATTTTGTTTTTGGTGTTCATGCCAATTCAGAGGTGGCGGAAGCCAGCACCCTCAACTATTTGGGCATGGTTTCCCAACATCCCTTGCCAGCCAATCTCGATACGGCTCGGATCAAATTAGCCGATGCCTGGGTGCAACCAGAGCAATTAGATGGCACTGACAGTATGGTTTCGGGCGTGATGGCAATTAGTAAAGCTGTGTTCATGGATCAATATCTGATTCCCAAGTTCACCAAGCTGATTGGCAAAGCTCCCATCTCGAAGCAGTTGAGTTGGACATTCTTTGATGACTCTGACAACAAGTGGGAAGAGAACGATATCATCAAACGCAAATGGAGTAAGGGTCGAGATTGGGCACTGACACTGGCGATCGTCCCTGGTAAGAACCAAATTCAGATTAGTGGACGAGTTGCCAGCTACTTCAACATGGATGGGCACGATTATGTGACAGATTCTCGTACCGAGTGGATTCATGTGGCTGGGCATCAAAACTTTTCGGGTTCGATCCAATTTGCGGGCAAGGGCAGTGCCACAGATTTTGAACTCGCTGCCACTGTCACGAATGAATTTGCCGGATTGGTGGTCGATAAACGGGAAACCAAGGGCGGCGCGAAGGTCTTGACATCATTTCAGAAAGCATTCAATGGGTCAACCTTTGAAGAGGGCTTGAAGAACGGTCAACAGGAAGATGTGAACAACATTAGTGCCTGGTTGGATCAGGTGCTCAAGAATGTGGGACTTGACTTGAGTCAGCACGCCTTTATCCCACCGGGAGGCGGAGTGTTTACGTTCCAAAATCCTCGTTTCTCTAAAGCTGGCGATCTTCTCTTTGATGTGATCTACCAGGCTCCCTAGTGGCGCTGCTGAATGCAGCTATGGACTGCCCTCATCCCCAACCCTTCTCCCCAGGGAGAAGGGCGCTACAACTCTTGTTCCCTCTCCCTCAGGAGAGGGCTAGGCTGACGGCTGCAAAGGGCTGGAGCACAAAAATCATCCTTCTATTCAGCAACGCCTCCCTAGTGTCGTAGCAATCGGATTTCTCGTTGAGATGCTCGATGAAACTGCGCCAGCCCAAAGCAGAAATCCGATTTCTTTACCCAGTTCTTTAACCGCTCTAATTCAGTTCTTTATCACTTATCCCAACAATCATGAAAACTCCAAATGTTGCTAGTCTTGCCGCGATCGCGACCGATGGTCGCCCTGTTCGATTCACCGTTGGCACCGATGTGATTGATCACTACGAATCGTCTCAAACCTTTGGACGGCAGGATTTAGCCGATCCCGATGCCCACGGACGGTTTCAACGCCGGATGATCGCCATTCCCGATCTCAAACAGCCGGTCGTGACTCCCATGATTCTCACCATCAGCAGCAATCATGAACTATCTCTCGTGCGACAAACTGAAGCTGTCAGTAGTGGCTGGCAACGAATTGATCTCAGCCCTGGCTTCAGTCGCTTTGTGGGCAATGATCCGCAAGTACAAGCGATCGGGGCTGGCTGGACAGAGGACGATCTCATCACGCTGGCAGTAGCTATCGATGATGGCTCCGGTCAGTCTCGCAGTCGGCTTTTGGTGGCATACAACCTGAGCAGCCGCGAAACCGATTGGGAACACATTGCCTGGATCGATTGTGGCACCCGTGAGCATATCCGCATCGAAGGAATTCGAGTCTTAGCGGAAGGCACAACCCCCAGCGATCGCATCTGGACCATCGTCGTCGCCGGCGATCGGGGACCAAACGATATGCTGTATCTCCTCCGCAGCACGAACAAACAAACCTTTGCCACAGCATTTGTGTTTAACCCCGTGGTCACCTTCCAGACGCTGTTTGATTTTGAAGTGGGGGTGCATCCCATCTATGGCGGTGGCATTCACCAACTTGGCATAAGTGGGGGAGCGCGGGTGCTGGCGTTTCGTCCCTTTCCGGAGTACGATGCCAAGGGCAAACCCCTAACCAATCCCCCTGTGGTCGTTTTACCCTGCCCGGCGGGTGCCACGGTATTAGAGTCAGCCATGACCCGTGAGGACGGCTCGGATTTGTATATTGCGGGGCAGGGGATTCAACTGATCACCGCGATCGAACTCGATAATGCCGAGAAAGCTGAGGTGGTGCAAGTGGTGAGTGCCGAAGCCGCGCCCAATGTGGAAGATATTGTGGTTGGCGATCGCGCCAATGGTCGGGCTGTGGTGTGGGCTTTACTGCAAACGGGTGATCTCAATGTAGTGCAGCGGAATGCTGAAAACGCCTGGCAATCCCCCCTGACTCTACGTCGAAATGTGCAGGCGATCGCACCCGTTGCGGGCGATCGGTTCACCCACACTTCCGTACTGGTGATCTACAACGACTTTCGGGCTGGCTTCGTGCTGCAAGATGCCCCCTCCGGTGTCTGGCAGGAAGCGCCTCTCCTGGTAGACAACCCCTCTGAAATGACCCGTGTCACCTGCTACGGCACGATGATCCGAGTGCTGGATGAATCTGGCGTTCCCCGTCCGAATGTCAGGGTGAACGTATCAGCATCAGTGCTGTCGAGTGTTCGGCTCAACAAAGCAGCGGTCTTCATTGGTCCGGCGATTGTCGCCACAACTGAAACTGATGAGAATGGCTGTGTGTCACTGCTCGATCGCGTCCAGTCCCTAACTCCAGCCGTCTACCGTTGTGCGATCGAGGGCGTTGAGGGTGCGTTTGATATCAATCCCGCTGCATCCATGCATCAACGCTTTGAATCATTGACCACCGATGAGTTACTCCATGCCAGCATCCGCACCCCCAGCGGTAATCAGCCTTTGTTGCCAGCGGAGTTGCTCACGGCTGCCAATCGCCCACAGATCGAAGCCATGACCACGGTGCTCAGAGAAGCCGCCAGTCTTACCCGTTCCACCACTGGAGTCGTGCAAGGAGTGCGCCAGGTCAAGGTCAAAGATGTGTACAGTTCAGCCCTGCGCCCAGAGACAATGCCTGATGGCTACCGTTGGGGCATTCAAGTCAATGCATCCGGCGTTCATTTAGCAGACGACAGCGTGTTTAACCGATTGCTCAACGCCAGCAACAGTGCTTCTCGATTCTTTACGAATCTGGGCAACAATATCATGGATTTCTTTGAAGGATTACCCAGTCGCATTGCGAGTGGTTTGGCAGTCGTGGTGCAAAAAGCAAAAGAGAAGTTTGAGGTGATTTGCGAGATCTATGGCAAAGTCAAGCGCTTTGTTCTAACCAAGTTGGAAGAAGCCGGATCACTCTTCAAATGGCTGTGGGAACAGATTAAAGTGGCGGCTGAGAAAGTGTGGGAGTTTGTCAAATTTGCCTTCGATTGGGATGATATCTTGCTGGTGCGAGAGGCGATGGTGAATTGTACCGATGATGTGTTTGATAACATCATGGACTCGGTCGATGATCTCAAAAAACCAGTGAAAGATGGCTTTGATCAGGCATTGAAGCAAATTCGATCGTGGCATGATGCTGCCCCGATCTCGGATAAGAAGCGGAAACCTTCCAGTGTCGGCAAAAAGTTGATCAGCGCCTTGGGGGATATTCCATCGCCGCACCAGAAGATCATGGAGCAGGTGACGGGCAGCGCCGCCTTTACCTGGGTCAGTGACAAACTCAAAGACCTGATGGCGGAACTGATTCAGTTTGAAGGGGCGAATCCCCTGGATACTGCGGGGGATGCGATCACCGCTTTTACCGAGAATTTGCTCAGCGATCAGGTGAGTAACCTGTTGAATTGCTGGGATCAGATTCAAACTAATCTGATGGATATTTTCGACCATCAAATGCCCTCACTTTCCGATTTCAGCGTCGATACCTTGAAGGAATTGGTGGTGATGGTGGGAGCGACGGCACTGGAGGGCATGCTGACCGGATTGCGCGACTTGATTTTGCGATCGCTCGATCTACTGCGTGATTTCATCCGCGTGGTGCGCGATGTGATGTTCCTGAAGGTGCGCTTCCCAGCGTTGGAAAAGTTGATTAAACTGATCGCGCCCGGATCGAACATCAACACTTCCTTCAGCCTGATCGACGGCATCATGTTGCTGGCTTCTATTCCCGCCACTGTGACCTACAAAATCATGTTTGGCGAAGCCCCACTGCAACCAGGAGAAGCGATCGTGTTGCCGATGCGGGGGTTGGTCGCGCAGGACTCCTCCGATCTCAAGCGACGAGCCTCCTTGATCGCCGGTTTGGTGACTGCCTATTGCGCTCCAATCTACACCAATTACTGCACGATCAAAGCGGCGTTAGAACTGGGTAAAACCGGCTCCGCTATTCCATCCTATGGACCATTCGGACAACTGTTTAACATCGGTATCGCTGGCTTGGGCTTTTTCCAGGAACTATCCGGTAGCCTGGGCAGCAGCAAAGGACACGCGATCGATAGTACCGAACTGGCAGTTGTTTCAGTGGCTGGATTGCATCTGATGAACCAAGTTGTTCTGGTTGTGCCCAAAGGACTCAATAAGGCAGGAAAAACGACTACCGAAACGATGGCTAAATTTGACAAGGTGTGTGCTGTGATCGAAGCGTGTTGCTACACCTCTCAGTTGATCTTGAAAACGATCATCTTTGGTTTTATCACGGATCAAACTCGGCGATCGGAAACACCCCAGTATCATCTGCTCAACTCCTTCACCTGGACCAAGCAGGTCTTCGATCGATCAGGTTTAGCGCTAATCTCGTCCTCGCGTTTGATTAAAGACCCCAAAACCAAATTGATTGTGTTAGGGATTGGCTCGGAGGGACGACGGTTAGCGTTCTTGCTCGACTTTGTTCGCGCCATGAGTGCTGGAGAGTTAAAGGTAACGCTGGAGGGCTAGTTTACACGGACAGCGATCGCACCAGTTGATCCACATCCGTAATTGACCAGACTAGACCGCTTTTCTCGACCATCGGTTGGGAGAAGCGGTTTAGTCTTTGCAGCAACTCATCGACCGTGGCATTAGGATAGGTCGCTTTTAAGCAAAGCAGGCATCCCGCCACTCGCGCCGCTGCTCCACTGGTTTCCGCTGGCTGATCGGGTTCGACCAGGAGTGTCGTGCTGCATCCAGTCGCCAAACTGGGATGTAATCGCTGACTGGTTGCCGCAAATTGCCAGCCCTCAGCCCGTCGTTGGACTGCTCCCACACTTACGACCTCCCGCAAAATCGCTGGATATGCCATGCCCTGGGGATGGAAATGCCGCTGTTCCGGATACCAGTTGCCCGCTGCCGCCACCGTGGGAATACCTGCCGCCCGTAACTGAGCGATCGCCCGTTGCAACGGACTGTCCCGGTAAGGCTCATCCGTTCGTTGATGACTGGTATCCGCCAGAGCCGCACACACCACGCCAATGGTGAATTCCTGTTGATGTGCCCCAATCCAGGCAAAGGCATCATCCAAGACACTCATCCGGCGCATCAGTCCCCGTCGATCCATGAGTTTGATGGGCAAGATCCGAGCCTTGGGCGCAAGGGCAAGAATCGCTTGGGCGATCGCGGTTCCGTGTCCCGCCCCATCCGTCACATCATCGCTTGCCCCTTCCCGACTAAAATTCACCCCCGGCAACACCACGCGATCGCCAAACTCAGCCGCATTCACCCCCGTATCAACTAGCGCCACGACCCCCTCAGCAGAACTTGCGCCATTGCTACCAAAAGTGGTTGGGTTGTCCATAGGTTTTAAGGATCGTAGGTCACGATCAACAATTTAGCCTGCGATCGCCCTTCTCGTTACGGATGGGATCAGGGCAGAAATTTCTGTGAATTTAGATAGGAGTATACTGAACACACTCTTGCTCCAGATGAGATGCCAATGCAGATGACTTTTCGCGATCGAATGGGGTTAGCTTTCGTCAGTAGTTGGATTGTTTGGGGCGGCGGGGTTTTTCCTTGCCAATGGGATTGGAAGAATCAGACTGCGATCGCCCAAATCATCCCCGATTCATCTTTGGGTGCCGCACAATCTACCCTTACACCGGGGGGCGTTATTGGTGGTGGTGCGGTGCGTGGCGCTAATTTGTTCCATAGCTTCTCAACGTTCAATATTCCCAATGGCGCAAGCGTTTATTTTGCCAATCCGGCTGGCGTTGAGCGCATCTTCAGTCGCGTCACCGGTACGACTCGCTCAACTCTTTTGGGCACGTTGGGGGTCTTAGGCAGTGCCGATCTCTTTTTTCTCAACCCCAATGGCATTCTTTTTGGTCCTAATGCGCGCCTGGATGTTCGCGGTTCCTTTATCGCCAGCACCGCCAACAGCCTGATCTTTGATAATGGGTTTGCCTTCAGTGCCACCAATCCCCAGGCTCCGTCACTCTTAGCCGTGAATGTGCCGCTGGGCTTGCAGTATGGCAGCACGCCACCCGGTAGCCTTCTGTCACAGGGCATTTTAGCGGTGAATCAGGGGCAGAGCTTGGTTCTGGCGGGTGGAGAGCTTACCCTCAATCGCAGCGTTGTGGGAGTGCGATCGGGGCGCGGCGGACGGGTTGAACTGGGAGCTGTTGCGGGTGCTGGTACGATCGGTTTGAGCCAAGCCGGGGGACAGATTCGTCTCAGTTTCCCCGATACGCTAGCCCGTGCAGATGTCACAATCGCCAACGGTTCAGTTGTGGAAACATGGGCGCAAAACGGGGGTAGCATCACGATCCATGCTCAAAACGTCACTCTAGCAGGCGGTAGTCGTTTAACCGCTGGGATCGCCAGGGGTTTGGGAACCGTGGATAGTCAGGCAGGGGATATTACCCTTGATGCGATCGACACAATTCGCGCGGATGGCAGCAGAACTGAAATTCTCAATACCGTTTACTTTAATGCTCTGGGGCGTGCTGGCAATGTTATCCTCACCGCGCGATCGCTGGTGCTTTCGGGTGGGGTGCAAGTTGGTACAGCAGTCTTTGGGCAGGGGCAGGGAGGCAACCTGATTGTTAATGCCTCCGATCGTGTCGTTGTGGAGAGTTTGCCTTCCAGTGGCGATACCAGCAGTCTATTCAATACCGTGGCTCCTCGATCAATTGGCAATGGTGGTGATACCGTCATCACCACTGACTCATTGCTTATCAATAGTGGTGGACGGATCATCTCTAGCAGCTTTGGGCAAGGCGATGCCGGACGCATCACGATTAGAGCAGATACGGTGGCACTGGATGGGAGCGGCGCACAACGGGATTTTCCCAGTGCTGTGGTCAGTCAGGTGGCGACCCCAGGCATCGGTAATGGCGGCAACATTGAGATTACTGCCAACACCTTTTCCCTGACCAATGGTGCCCAACTGGCGGCAAGCTCCTTTGGGCGCGGCACCGCCGGAACGGTGCGGGTTACAGTGCAAGGGGCTGCGACGATCTCTGGAGAGAGTCGTAATGGTAATCCCAGTGGTATCTTCAGCAGTTTGGAGAATACTGCAATTGGGCGTGGGGGCGATATTGAGATTCAAGCAGGTTCACTGTTGATTGCCAATCAGGGTGCAGGACTGTTTGCCAGTACGATCGGTCGCGGTGATTCGGGGCAGATTCGCGTGCTAACGGCGGCTGACATTGAGGTGAGCCGGGGTGGTAGAGTTCTGGCAACCGTGGAGCCAGGAGCCGTGGGAAATGCTCAAGGGATTACGCTTCAGGGGCGATCGCTCTTGGTCAACAGTGGGGGTCAGATCAGCACGAACACCTTTGGGCAGGGCAATGCTGGCACGATTCGGATTGCTACAACAGAAGCAGTCATGCTGGCTGGCGAGGGTAGTGTGCTTGGCTCTCGCAGTGGTGGCATTAGTTCCAATGCGCGGTCAGCGGTGCGTCAGGATATCATTGGTTCCGGCGGTAATATTGTGATCACAACCAACCAGTTTCAGGTGCGCGATCGCGCCTTCATTGATGCTCAAACCCAGACAAATGCTAGCGGTGGCACCATTACTGTCAATGCCAATACCGCTCTGGTTAATAGCGGCGGACAGTTCCGTACCACTACGTTTGGTAGCGGTCAGTCGGGCAATATTGTTTTAAATGTGGTCGATTATCTAGCGCTTATGGGGTCTGACACTGGACTCTTTGCCAACACAGCCATCGGCTCAACAGGCAACGGCGGCAATATTTTGATCGACCCAAGGAGCGTTATGCTTGGCGATCGATCCCGTATCTCAGTGGATAGTCAGGGACGCGGTGAAGGTGGAAATATTCAAATTCAAGCAGATAGACTCACCTTAGATAATCAAGCCGCCATCTCTGCTGAAACCGTTAGTAATACAGGTGGCAACATTAATTTGAGCATTCGTGACATCTTACTATTACGTCAAGGGAGTACCATTTCGACCACGGCTGGCACAGCTCAAGGCAATGGAGATGGTGGCAACATTCGCCTCAATGCCGGATTCATTGTTGCCGTTCCGACTGAAAATAGTGATATTACGGCGAATGCTTTTAGCGGGCGGGGTGGTAATATTGCGATCGCCACCCAGGGCATCTTTGGCATTGCCTTTCGTTCCGCCGTCACGCCCTTGAGCGACATCACTGCCAGTTCTGAATTTGGTCTAGCTGGAAATGTTTCCATCAGTACCCTAGGGATTGATCCCGTGCAATCCGCGATCGAACTCCCAACAAACTTTAGTCAACCACCCCTCGCTCAAGGATGCCGTGCTACCAGCCGCGCCAGCAGCTTCAAAAATACCGGACAGGGAGGGGTGCCCAGCAATCCCGTTGATCCGATCGTCGCCGATGCCATCTGGCAAGATTTAGCACCGATCGAGGCAGCAGGGGAGCAAGGGAGTAAAGGAGCAGGGATGACAGACGAATTCCAAAATCGCAAATCGCAAATCGAACCGATCGTCGAAACGCAAGGTTGGATAGTATCACCCGATGGTAGCGTGATCCTAATCGCCAGTGCTCCATCCGGATCGCCTGATGCCGTCGGCAGTCCAGCGATCCACTGTATGCCTGAATGAGCCAGCCCATCATTCGCAGCCTAACACCCGTTATTGAATCAGGACGTTACGCCCAAGTTCACCGATATCGACGATCGGGTTGCGTTGCGTGCCGCGTTGGTCGGTCTTGGGGGTGCGATCGCTGGGGTCGGCTCCGGCAATGGCTGGACTGTTAGGCAAAAGGGCATGAGTCCAGGTAAAACCGCCGTTATCGGCTAACGGTGCGAGTTGTGGATCTATGGGCAAGTTTGCTGTCTCCACTAAGTGACTGCGGCTGAATCCCGATGCGCCAGGGTTGTTCTCAATCACATTACTCCCAGCCTCGATCACAGTCCCTGAGACATCAGCATGGATCTCTCCAAACCACCATTGTGGGGGGTATCCACGTTACGGGCGACGATCGTATTTTGCAACTCCAGTCGTTTAGTACCCACAAAAATGCCGCCCCCATTCCCTACCCGCGTATTTTGACTATCGGCGATGTTGAAGGCGATCGTGCTGTTTTTCGGCATAGGCAAAGTTCAAGCCAGCAAACAGCATCATGGAACTTCTTTCAGAACGGAGGGTAGGGAATTGACTTCCGATATGCTGTTATGCGGGGCAACCCATGAACTTATGCAACGGCATCAGTTTGCCAAAGGCATTGCTGCCAGATCCTGTAATCCTACTTGTTGCAGCAAACTCTTCCACAGGGTTGAGAGTTGGGCTTGTTGAGGATTCAGGCGATATTGCACCGCTAAAGTATCCAGGGCTTCATGCCAGATCCCATTTGCGGCATAGAATTTTGCCCGTTCTAGCGGCGACAGCGCCATTAACTGGTTTTCCTGCTGGGGTGTTAAGCTCACTCGTTGAATGATGCCCTGAACAAACACCGCATCCGCAGGTTTGGCATTACACGCCAGGGTGAAGGTCCACAGGTAGAGTTTATCTTTGGCGAGTGGCGAAGCCGTTGGGGGCACCGAGAGCCGCACCAGTCCTGATTTCACATCAGCGGATTTAAGCGTTGTTTTGTAGGTGTAATCGGCTTGCGAGTCTTCCGCATCGAGCAGCGCAAATTCGATCGAGGCTTCCCGCGTGAGCGGTTCGGGGATGTAGAGCCAGAACGTGGGATGGGCACTCACCGTATTGGCAAACACGATCGCTTGTGGGTTGGGCACCAATGCCGCCAAAGGACGATAGCGATCGCAGGGACCTTTGCGGCTGGCTCCTCCGCGCCGTCTGCCTGAGGGGGAGCCGCGATCGGGTGGCTTTGGATCATTGAACACAATTTGGGAAGACTCCAACGATTGAGCCATGCCAGGGTTTGCCCCACTCAATGGAGTCGTTAACGTTAGACTTACACTGAGAATTATGGTTGTCCCTAAAAACGTAATTTTTTTCATGAATCACCATTGAAATTGATTTGTTCAAAGAGACAGAAAAGATTCGTTTCAGACTTTCTCTTTTATCAGCAGAATACCAGATGTTGCAATCAGAGACAGTCCAGCCGGAATCCAGGGCACCCAGCCACCCTGAATGAGTAATATCAGGCTAGAGGCAGTGAGCAGCCCGATTGCAATCGCCAGAATCAATCCTTGATAGACGCGCGATCTCACCCAATAGACGATCATGCCTCCCACGATTGCCCAGCCCACAATCCACACCGTTTCACCCAACCAGTGCCAGGTCCAGATGAGCCGACGCTGATCCAACACAGCACTAATTAATTGACTGGTCATGTGTGCCTGCACCACAACCCCCGGTACGTTCTCATTCGGATCGAGGCTAAATGGAGTTGCCCATTGATCACTACTGCTGGTTGCAGTGACTCCGATCAGTACCAGGCGATCGCGGATTGCCTCCGGATTCACCTGACCTTGCAAGAGTTGGGTGAGCGAAATTTGAGGCGCGATCGCCAGAGCCGATCGCACTGTGCGGTAGTTCAACAGAATTTGATCGCCACGCGCATCTAAAAGCTGATATCCGCCCGTTCGAGCTTCTAACCGCTGCACCTCCGTTGCTCCCAGTTGCAAATGTCCGGCTGGATTAAAGCGCGGCTTGATCGCTTCTACCTCTAGATAGCGAAAGGCTAGACGAGCACTGAACGCATAAGGAGTCGTACAGGGCGACGCTGGATCGGGCAACTGAGTGAGCAATTGCCGTCGGACGGCACCATCCGAATCGGTGAGAAAATCACTAAAGCCAATTTGGGCTTCGGGAAGTTCGGGTGGGGGCGCAATACCGGAGGGATCAAACTGAGCATCACGGCTCTTGCAAATTGCCACCAACCGCGGCGTTTGTTGCAGTTGGATGGTCAATCCTGGGGTTTGAGCACTGACGGGAAAATCTCGATAGATGTCTAGCCCGATCGCCCGTGGTTGGTAGCGATTCAAGGTTTTCAACAGTTGCTCCAGGGTTTGATCCGCTAAAGAACCCCGTCGTTGCGTCGAGTCCTGCGCTTGCAGATCGGCTTCATCAATGGTGACAATCAACAACCGGGAATCGGGCAACTCGGCGGGGCGCAACAGCAACAGGCGATCGAACCCCCACAGTTCCAGGGGTTGCAGCCAACCAAGAAAGCGCCAGCCTAAGATCACGCTGGCGACAGCAACACTGGTGAGCAGCCAGAAAGCACCAGGAAAAACAGCCGACAGCGGACGTTGGATATTGAACGGCGGATGGCTTGCCACTTCTGCACTAACGGTCTCGCCCGTTCCCAGCAGGTCTTGCCAACGGGGGGGCAGTTCGGCAGGATTTTGACAAATCACTGGCAGCCAGGTAGCGCAGAGGTAATCGCTTTCTAAGGCTTGGAGTTGTTCGCGGGCGGCTCGAACCGCGAGATAAAATGTCTGTCCACTGGCAAAGGCAACCAGGAAATGCTTGAGAAAGGCTTGCGCCACTCGATCGGGAATCGGTTCACGCATCACAATCACCTGGGGAATCTGTAAATCTGCCAGATCCCAGGCTAAACCGAGTCCATCGCAGGAGTTGAAGATGGCGAGTTTTAAGCCTCGCTCGATCGCTTTCTTCAGGGCAAACTTGAGTTGTGCCAGGGTGAGTTGCTCGGTGGCATTGATTGAAATCGTTCCAGTTCCCTGACTGGAGCTATGTCCGGCAAAGAAGAGGATATCCCAACCGGGTTGCCAAAGCTGATGCTGAATTTCCTCTAACGTGGGTTCAACGAGAAAGGATAATTGAGTCTGGGGTAACTGGGCTAATAGTTGCTTATCGGTTTCAATCTCAATGCCACGACTATCGCCCAAAATGACGAGTATGCGTACCTGATTAGAGGTATTAGGCTGATTCGTTTTCAGCGATCGGGTATATTCTGGTAGGCTCAATCCTAATTCTGCGCGGGGGTAGTCTTCAAACAGTTGCCACAAATGCCAGGGGAGGTGCAACACGGAACGATCAGTGGCGGTAATGATGACGCGGATTTCATCCGTGATGCTCAGGCGAGTCCGGAGTTGGCGATCGATGGGACGAAATGCCTCCGTATTCAGCCATTGGTTGAGTTGCGTCTGAAGTTCCTGACACAGATTTGTGAAAGTGGATTCGGAAACATCGGCAATAAAGGTATCATCTGCGTCCAGTTCAAAGTCATTGCTTAACTGATTTCTGGGCAAGTGCGGCGATGCATCTAATTCGGGTGTGCGTCGCCAGCCTCGACGGGCATACAGAGCCGTATAAAGGTTTTGCCAGCGCCCATAGAGTGCGTCTAACTCAGGGGCTGCGGGTAAGCTGCCCGTCAATTGCATGGGGGCGAGACTGTCTTTCAACCAAAGTTGGACGGTTACCAGCGGAAACCCCTGCTGACAATCACCCCGACCGAGATTGAGGACAACCAGTTGACTCACCCTTTTCACCCCACTAGTACAGCAAAACGAAAGTTTTGTCAGGGGTGAAAGGGTTCCACCCCTTCTTGAGGGCGAAGCCCCCAAACCCCCATGTTGCAAAATTTAGTGCTTGCAACACTAGGACAAGATCGTCTCGGTCAGGCTGAGATCGCCGATGCTGATGTGCAACCGTAACTCTCGACCCGCCGCACATTTGAAGGGACGCAGTTGGAGATAGTGACTTTCGGCACTGGCATTGGCAGACTGAATCACCTCATCCGCGATCGTTTTTAGCTCCAGTTGTAACTGAGCTGGCAGATAATCAACTCCAAGGGCAGGAAATACCTGAATCGCTATGCGGCGGCGAGTATCCGGTTCTAACTCCACCGTTAGCACCAGACGTAGAGGGAGCATTTCTGCATCTAAGGCAATCGACTTAACCCGGCTAATTCCTGGGGCAGACGGGGTTGGTTGTTGGCGTAACCCTACTGCCAATGGATCGATTTGAAAGGCGGCTTCCACGGTTTGCCAACCTGTTTCAAAGATATCTTGCAACCACTGACCTAACTGAATGGGGGAATGGGTTGGATGAGCGGGAACCTGACGCGACTCCGCCAACTGCCGTAACCAAAGCTCTTGCGAAAGCAACCCCAACCATTCTGGAGTCGAAACTTCCAGACGGGGCAGTGCGATCGCTGGATCACTCAATTGTTGCAGCAGGTTTCCCACCTGTGCCGCCGTCATGCCGGGTAAGGGGGCAACATCGGAGCGGGTGAGTTCTAATGGCAAGCGTTGCATCACCCCAAACACGACCAGATCCTGGATGACTTCACTACCATCCAGGCTATAGGTGCGATCTCCGGGATCGTAAACCCCCAGAGTTTTGATGGTTTGATGGGTACTGTATCCCCACACCTGAAGCGCTTGCGTTTCGATGTCCACTTCCACAGCCAGGTAATAATCCCCCACCCAATCGGGATGGTCAACCCATTCTTGCGGAACGCGCAATTCGTCTTGATCCATCGCCTCACTGGGAATACAAATGAGACGAGTGGTTCCCAGCCTGACAGCACTCCCATTCACGAGGGTCCACAACCCAGGAATCGCGGGAAAGGCGATCTCAGGAGCCTGATCAAATCGCTCCTCCAGCCATTCCAGGACAGTATCTAAACAAATCTGATTCAAAAAAGACTGCCAGCGCAACCCCGGTACGGCGATCGCCTGACAGTCCTGCCATCTCTGCTGCAACCGGGTGGGGGAAATCTCCAACCATGTCCGGGTCGTTTCTAATCCAATCATTAGGAAGCCTCCTTGGGAGCGTGGTTGGCGGGTTGATATTGCGCCTCTAGCCACTCCTCTAACAGTACACTCATGGCTTTTACTGCGGTCGAGGTCGGCGTAATATGCAGGGATTCCTGGCTCCAATGGGCGATCGCCAACAGCAATTGTTCTTTGATACGACTCAGGCGGCGCGAAACTGTATATTGCTTCAAATCCAACTGTTTGGCGATTTCTTGCTGAGTTTGCTGCTGGACATAGTAGCGCCTGAGTAAGTCTTGCATGGATGCGTCGAGTTGGGCGATTTCGCCCGTCAGCACTTGATAAATTTGGGTTTGCTGCCTGTGGCGTGCCTGCAATTCTTCCTGAATTAACAGGGCGGTCAGCGGGGAAGCCTCAGTGTCAGCGGCGATCGAGTCTTGGAGTTCGTCCGTGCGGTCAGCCTGCAACAGGTTCAACGATGTTGTCGGAGGATGCAGGTAGTGGCGGGCATATTTGGCACATTGAGTCAGCCATTGTTCTAGTTGGGTGGGAGTGGCAGCACTGGCGGATGCCGGACGTTGTTGGTTATAGCGATCGGTAATGGCTTGCCAGGTGGTGCGATCAGGCGTTGTCAGCGATCGAGTTGCTGCAATGGTCGTTGGGGCACTATGCAGCTTAAAACAATTCCATGCCAGGACATACGCTGCGATCGTGTCGCCTGATAATCCAGCCTGTTGCAAGCCATCAATGAATCGCTTCTGGCTCAACTTCCGCAATAAACCCCAATCGGAGCGGCTATCGGCTTCGCGTTGGTGTCGTAATGCATCTCGGATCGCATGACTAAAACACAAGTTGGCATAGGTCTTCAGATTCGCTCCATACTCAGGCGTGTATCCTTGAATGACTTTTGGAAGTACGACGATCGCCATCTGAAAATAGTCTGCCAGATGGAATTGCTGACTCAATAACGCCGTATTGGAATGATGCGCTACCCAGTAACAGGTTTCCTGCAAATAGGCGGCAAGATGATGGAGCGGGAACTGCTGCACCGTTGGAGAAGTTGCCTTGGCTTCATTGGATTTCACCGGGGAAATGGCTGCCTGCTGCGATCGCCACTGCTGCTGCCAATAAATCACCCAAAAGGTTTCTCCCGAATCTGGTGGCGTTTCTGCAAGGGGATAGGCTGCTAGCACCTGGGTCATGCTGCGCTTCAGGCGGGCATCGATCGCCCAATGGCTAAAGTGATCATGGGCAAACTGCACAAATGTTGTGAATCGTTCCAAAAGTGTCCGGCGCGGAAGCATACCTGTTATCTATAAACAGCGGGGGCAGAATCGTAGACAGGAACAGCAGCGGATGAAAAAGACCTCAACGTTACATCAATTCATTGCAAACTGGGCTTGGTTAGCGGTTAGTGTAGCTCTTTTCGGAGTTGCCTGCACCCGTGCCGGTTGGCAGGCTCACGCCCAAACGCCCAGTCTCAATGCCGCCAGCCCAACCGCTGCCACCGCCCTTGCCCAACTGCAACAGGGACGTGATTTTTACCAGCAAGAGCAATTTGCTCAAGCCCAAACAGTTTGGCAGCAAGCAGCCCAAGCCTTTCAACAGCAAGGCGATCGCCCCCATCAAGCCCTCGCCCTCAGCTATCTTGCCTTGACTTACCACCAACTTGGCAATTTGCAAGCGGCTCAAAATGCTATATCTACAAGTCTAGAACTGCTCGAAGCATCTGCCTCCAGCCCTCCAGCTTCGCGGCTTCTGGCTCAAGCTCTCAACACCTTGGGCAGCCTGCAACACGCCCAGGGACAAACCGAAGTCGCCTTAGCCACCTGGCAACGAGCCGCTTCCCTGTATGCCAAAGTTGGAGATGAACCGCGCCGTATCGGTAATTTAATCAACCAGGCTCAGGCACAGCAAGCCTTGGGACTGTTCCTCCGAGCGCAGCGATCGCTGACGGAAATCGAGCAGCAACTCCAGCAGCAACCCGATCCTGCCCTGAAATCTTTGGGATTAAGAAGTTTGGGCAACGCATTGCTGTTATTGGGCGATAGTGCTGCGGCTGAACGAGTCTTGCAGCAGAGTTTGGGATGGGTGGATCAATCCGCCTCTGCGCCTGCGGCGAACCTAGAAAAAAGCGCCATTCTCCTCAGCTTAGGGAATACTGCCCGCGCTCAAAAGCAGATTCCAGCAGCCCTGCGCTGGTATCAACAGGCAGCCGCAACTCCATCCTTACTGCGGCGATCGCAAGCCCAACTCAACCAACTGAGCCTCCTGGTTGAATCCGGTCAAATGGCAGATGCCCAGGCTTTAATCTCAACCCTTCAAACTCAGCTTGAGCAATTATCCGCAAGTCGTGCCGCCATCTACGCTCGGATTCACTTTGCTCAAACCCTATTTTCTGCGGCAAACACATCGCGGCAATCTGCCCGCTATCCCCTGATTGCCCAAACCCTGGCAACCGCCATCCAGCAGGCGAATCAGCTTGATGATTTACGCGCCAAGTCTTATGCCACAGGTTATTTAGGTATGGTGTACGAGCGCACCGGGCAATGGACTCAGGCGCGATCGCTGACCCAGCAAGCGATGCTGATGGCTCAATCCATCAACGCGCCCGATATTGCCTACCGCTGGCAATGGCAACTGGGGCGGATTCTTAAGGCAGAACAGCAGCCCGCTGCGGCGTTACAAACCTATGAGGCAGCGTTTAAAACCTTGCAAACCCTGCGCGGCAATTTGGTCGCCACGAGTGCAGATGTGCAATTTTCGTTTCGCGAAAGTGTCGAGCCAGTCTATCGAGAGTACGTGGATTTATTGCTGCAAACGGCAGCAGATTCCCAGGACAAGCCCTTCATTCAAGCCCAGTTAGAACAAGCCCGACTCGTGATTGAATCGTTGCGGGTCGCAGAACTGGATAACTTCTTCCGCACTGCCTGTTTAGAAGAGCAGACCACCCCGCTAGAGGCGATTCAGCAAACCGATGCCGCCGTGATTTACCCCATCATTCTGGGCGATCGCCTCGAAATTATCCTCAAATTGCCCGATCGACCATTACGCCGCTTTAGCACTCCCGTCTCCCAAGCCCAACTCGAAACCACGCTGAACCAATTTCGCACAACCCTGGAAAAACCATTCACGACTCCCGAAGGACGGCAACTGGGACAACAACTATTCGATTGGCTGATTGCCCCACTCCAACCCGAACTAGAGCCAGCCTCGATCAAAACTCTGGTGTTTGTTCTGGATGGATCACTGCGCAACATTCCGATCGCTGCCCTCCGCGATCGAGATCAATATCTGATCGAGTGGTATAACATCGCCCTTTCTCCCAGCCTCCGCCTGCTTAATCCCCAACCCCTACAGCAACGTGGCTTCAAGACGCTGGCAGCAGGTCTAACCGAAGAGCGGCATGGCTTCAGCGCTTTATCTTTCGTCAATTCAGAACTCAAAAAAATTCAATCTCAAGTCACAAGTCGCATATTGCTAAATCAAACCTTTACGACGACTGAGCTACAAACGCAAATGAATCAACTCCCCTACCCGATCGTGCATCTAGCAACTCATGGACAGTTTAGCTCAAATGCAGCAGAGACATTTATTCTTGCCTGGGATCGACCCATTAAAGTCAACGAATTAAGCTCCATTCTTAAACAACGAGAGGACTTCAGTGAAATTCCAATTGAACTTCTAGTATTAAGTGCTTGCGAAACCATTCAAGGCGACCAACGGGCAGCACTCGGTTTGGCAGGAGTTGCTGTGCAGGCAGGCGCACGCAGCACTCTGGCAACTCTCTGGAGCGTCGATGATGAATCGAGTTCGCAATTGATTGGGCAATTCTATCAGCAACTGATAACGGGTCGGTTTTCAAAAGCAGAAGCGTTACGGCAAGCCCAACTCGCCCTACTGCGCCACCCCCAATTTCGCCATCCCCGCTACTGGGCACCCTATGTGCTGTTAGGAAATTGGCTATAGAAGACTCCGATCGCTTTACTGCCATGCAGGATGCACTCTCCAAAAGGCTTCAGTTTTACAGATCCCTACTAGACCAGGGCGCATCGGTTGATCTTAACTTTACGTTCCAACGCTTGAATACCCGTCATTTGATCAATGGAAATAGTGCGTTCTTCCAAGTGATGTTTATTTGTAGTGTATGACTAAAGGGGAGTGAAGTTCAAAGATGAAACTTGTACCGACCAACAACCAGATTCACATGCCAGCCAAAAACGCCGCGTAGAGCCTATCCGAAAACCTTTAAAGTGGGAGAAGCCAGTAGGAAGGACATTTGAGGGATTAGTTTAGGATGAACTTTACAGAAATTGCTCCTGCTTATCGGTTGCCCAATGCCGTGAGGTCGCGATCGCCGCCTGTTCAGGTGTTTGTTCCGCTGGCACCCGACCACCGGGAAAATCTAACGTCACCTGTCCAATTCCAGGACGGTAGCTGGGGGATGGAAGTAAGATGCAATTGCCTTGGATCGGTAGAACAATCACTGAATTTGCTTTCTCAATCCGCCAGTATTCCAAGATTTCGCCCCGGTGGTCTTGCAGGTGTTCACCGATCAGTGTCATCCAGCGCGAGTGGAGTTCCAGGAATCGATCGCAGGTTTGCCAGTCTTTTTTTGATTGATCAGTCATTACATCACAGGCTAGAGCAACTTTCTTAAGTTTCTTTAAAGTTAACTACATTTCATCTGTCTGTAAAATAGGATACAAAATAGATAGGAATTTCTATTCTGTCCCTTCTAATTCTGGAATAAACAAGCAACCTCGGCTCGCAGGCTGATTCGAGTCGTCTCTTCAATTCCTTTCAATCCTTAGATTTTCCATTCGTATTGGAAGGTCAAATTTTGATATGAAAATCGAGGTTTAAAAATGAATCCGATCGCAGAAATTTTATTAGAACAAGTCGCTTTTGCTCAAGAAGTCGGTTGTCAAATTCTGGCACTCAGCGGTTTAAATAAAGATGGTGTAATTTATGCTTTTGCAACATCCGATACTTTGGTAATCAACTGTAAGGACTATGCAACCACTTGGCGGTTTGACGAAGAGCACTGTAGGTTACAAACGACGATCGCTCAGATCAAGTCTTCCATCCAAATGATTGTTGTCGAAAAGGCAGGAAAAACGTTGTATTGCTGGTAAGCTAGGCGATTCAATTTCCGACGGCTTCAAGACGTGGGAGTCCTAGAGGCTCACCTTGATGCCACATGGCTGTACTGAGATAGCGTTCTCCAGCGCTGGCTTGGATAATCACAATGCGTTGATTCTGATAGTGCGATCGCTGCCCAATTTGCAACCCTGCATAGACCGCTGCGCCCGTTGAAGTGCCGCTCATGATGCCTTCTACTTGCGCCAATTGTCGTCCTGTCTCGTAAGCTTGCGCTTCGGTAACGGTGACAATTTCATCAATCAGATCCACTCGCAAGACATCCGGTATAAAACCTGCGCCAATGCCTTGTAAATTATGTTCACCCGCAGGTTTGCCACTCAGCACGGCACTGTTTTCGGGTTCGACCGCAACAATTTGGAGATGGAGATTTTGCTGTTTGAGATAGCGTCCAGCGCCTGTGATGGTGCCGCCCGTCCCTACACCCACGACCAATACGGCGAGTTGTCCATCGGTGTCCTGCCAAATTTCAGGTCCAGTGGTGTCGTAATGGATTTTGGGATTGGCAGGATTGCTGAACTGATGGGGCGAAAAGGCGTGGGGCAGGGTTGTCAGTAGCTGATTCGCATGGGCGATCGCCCCTTGCATATTATCGGCGGCGGGAGTCAAGATGATCTCTGCTCCATACGCCTGCACGATTTGCCGTCGTTCCCGGCTCATATTGTCTGGCATCGTCAAAATCAGGCGATAGCCCTTGGCGGCACACACCATGGCTAATCCAATGCCAGTATTCCCAGAGGTTGCTTCCACGATCGTTGAAATTCCGGGTTGAATCAGCCCGACTCGTTCTGCTTCAAGCATCATGCTGACGGCGATCCGATCTTTCACAGACTTCGCCGGATTCATGCCTTCTAGCTTCAGCACAATTTCGGCAACGCAGCCAAACTGCTGGGGTAAGCGTTGCAGCTTGACTAACGGTGTGCAACCAGTGATTTCAGTAATGTCGGAGTAGATGAACATATCTGATTCTAAATTAGTTTGTGTTTTGTAACTGAAGTTTAGACTAACGGCAGGGGAAATAGCCCAAACCGCAGCAGGGATTGAGCAACGCCGAAGCCATTAAGGAAGAAAGAGATTAAGCAGACTTATTGGCACCCGCTTTGGGTTTAGTGAAGCGTTTTTTAACGGTAGGATAACGTCGTCCTCTGAGACTGACCGGAGTCACTGAGGTTAAGCAAACATTCATATTGGGCATCAGCAAACCTAGCTCTCCTCCAGCAATGGCTAATCCTACTAAAACCATGATGTAAGTCGGCGAAAGGCTGATGACGAGGTAGCCAACTGCCATTGTCAGAAATGCGATCGCGTAAATGCCCATAAATGACAATCGCGCCTTGATTTGCTTGTAAGCAATTGCGCTGGCTGCACTGAATAAGGTCGCGAGGGCGATCGCCAATCCGCTCTGCGATGCGGTTGCATTCACCAGTTGCTTCAGATAAAACGGCGGTAGTGCCCTTTTGTAAAGGGTAGAGAAAATTAGAGTCGCTATGATAGATCAGCCCTGATTGTGCAACTACTCCCAGCCTTAATCCATCATGAAGCCGTATCTCCTCTGTCCGACCTGTGGTTCCGATGACATCATGAAAAACGGCACCACCCGTCGAGGTAAACAGAACTACAAGTGCCGCGATTGTGGTCGTCAGTTTGTGGAGAATCCTCAATGGAAACCGAAAGACAAAGACACCTGTGCGTTGATTGATCGCCTGTTGCTCGAACGCATTCCACTCGCAGGCATTGCCCGAGTGCTGCACTTGTCCGAGAGTTGGTTGCAACAGTACGTGAATGAGTGCTACAGCGAGGTTCCTCAGAAAGCCGAGGTGGTGGACAAACCAACAACTCGACTGGTGGCGCAGATGGATGAGTTGTGGTCATTTGTGGATGAAAAGGGCAATAAACAGTGGGTCTGGCTGGCGATGGATAGAGCCAGTCGTGAAATTATCGGGTGTCATGTGGGAGACCGTTCTACTGAATCGGCCCACAGCAATTGTGGCAGTCACTGCCCCGCCTTTACCGCCAATATGCGCGCATCTACACTGACCATTGGGAAGCCTATGGGAGTGTACTGCCCAGCAAACGGCATTTTGCGGTGGATAAAGATTCGGGTTTAACGAGTCATATTGAGCGATTGAATAACACGTTGCGTCAGCGCATCTCCCGGTTAGTGCGACGGAGTTTGTCATTTTCTAAGAAGCTCGAAAATCACATTGGTGCGATTTGGAACTTCATCCATCACTACAACCAGAAGATTCGAGAGAAATTACAACGCGAGCAGATGACTGATTTTTCCCTATCCTTTACCTAATGGCACTACC